>CAZKTR010000936.1:0-1389 GCA_964555525.1 uncultured Pirellulaceae bacterium | reverse complement strand
CGTAGAACCGAGTTAGTTCGACGCTTTCTTTGGCGAGTTGGTCGAGGTTGGGAGTACTGGCGATGCCACCGTGAAACCCGACATCGCCCCAGCCCAAGTCGTCAGCCATTAGGATAACGATGTTTTTGGGTGCTTGAGCGGTTGAGGACGCTGGAGTTTGGGCCCAAGAGTTGAACGGGAAAAGAAAAGTTAACAACGTTGCGACCCAAAGTAGGGATCGCGCGGTTAAAAGGGACGTCGGTATTATTGTGTTGGTAATAGGAGTCCGTCGTGAAAGTGCTTCATTTATATTCATCAAATAGCCGCCGAGCTCATAATGGGTTAGAATTTTGTCACGCACCATAGCGATGTTGGATTTACCTTCGTACGTTGCCGGATTCGTAATTTTATAAACGCGCACTTGGACGACTTATCTACTACTTTTATCTAAAATTGATGCAGCAATTCAGTGGGACTACCGTGGCTAACGGTGGTACTTTGATAGGGTTATCTGTGGCGTGTTCAGGCGATGGGCGGGCCAATGGAAGGTGATTTAGAAAAGCGGCTTAGGGCTGGCGAAACGGATTTGTTTGCCGACGTATTTACGATCCATCGACCAAGGGTTTGGCAGATTGTGAATTTCCGGTTGGACACCAAAGTGCGTGGTCGCGTGGATCCTGACGATGTGGTGCAAGAGGTTTATTTGGCCGCTGAAAAGCGACTCGAGCACTTCGTTGGCGGCGGTTTTGATTCGTTTTTTCTGTGGCTTCGTTTGGTGACCGTCCAGACGCTCAGCAATGTTCACCGGACTCATCTGAGTACCGCGTCGCGTTCTACGTTAAAAGAAGCCAAGCCGATTAGTGGGGATCGCTGGGGCAATACTGCGTCGTGTTTGTCGCGGCGGTTTGTTGCACACTTGACGTCACCTAGCCAGGCGGCCGTCCGCGGCGAGCTGGTTGATCTGGCTCAGCAAGCGATTGAGTCGATGAACGAAATCGATCGCGAGGTGTTGACGCTTCGTCATTTTGAGGAGCTCACGAACCAAGAGGTTGCGATCGAGCTGGGGATTTCTGTGAAAGCGGCAAGCATTCGGTACGTGCGAGCACTGGATCGGTTGCGAGGGATTTTGAAGGAAGTTTAAGGACGCAGTCGGTTGGCTGTGTTTTTTTATTTCTTTTGGAAGGTTTCTTAGTAGATCTAGTCGAGCGATAGCGTTTAAGTATCCAGTGTTCAACCGATTAACGACTGGTCGCTGGGCGACATTAAATTGTTGTGGTGAATTAACGCGAACGCAACTTATCTAACATGTGAGGAAGAGGAAAATGAAAATTAAATTTGGTGCCAGTGGAATGGTTTTGTTGTTAGCTGCTTTGGTTTTAATGCTCACCGAAGCTTCTGTGATGGCTCAAG
>CAZKTR010000935.1:0-1394 GCA_964555525.1 uncultured Pirellulaceae bacterium | reverse complement strand
CGGTGGGCCATTCCCAAAACGACTTGCTTGACGCCATGGTCTCCTGCTTTTTCTAAAGACAGGTCCAACAATGGGATCAGTGTTTCGGCTCCTTCTAGCGAAAATGTTTTCGCGCCCATGAACTTGCGTCGCATGAACTCTTCAAAGATGACCGCGTCGGTCAGTTTTGTCAAAATTCGCAATTGTGTGTTGCGATGAAGTTGGACTCGGTTGGCCGTGCCTTCCATGCGAGTGGTCAGCCACTGCCGGACGGCATGGTCGTCGATGTGCATGAATTGAGCGCCAATGCTGCGGCAATAAGTCTGCTGCATCAAGTTGACGATTTCTTTCAACGGTCGGAAGTTTTCACCGTCGATAGTACGAGCAGAAAAGCTCTTGTCGAAATCGGCTTCGCTGAGACCATAAGACTCCAGTGATAGCTCGCTGTTGGCTTTTCGTTCGCGACCGAGCGGGTCGATCCGAGCACTCAAGTGCCCGCGAACTCGGTAACCGCGAATCAACTGGTCGACGCGGTCTTGCTGAATCGCAATGTCTTGCGAGACGGCTGCGTTGTGGACCTCAGTGACTGGCGTGCCAGAAGAAGTTGGCAGGGTCTCAAAATTGAGTTCGTCCGCATCAGGATCGAAGTTCGCAAAGTATTGTTGCCATTGTTCGGGCAACGATTTTGGGTCTTGCTGATAATCTGCAAACAGGCTGTCGACGTAGGCGCGACTAAAAACATTCATTGCTTAGGTGCCGATCGTGTCGTTGTGGTAACAACGTAATGAAGAAAGGATTCGCAAAAAGGGTGGAAGGAATTCTCATCGGTCACCGGAGTTTCTAATGAGTTTTTGTAGCTTTTGTGTAGCTCCTGAACCGAAGCTAGGTTATCGAAATGCGGCATCTTTTTCTATCTCACAATATCGAAATTTTCCGCTTTCAACAACATTTTCCGAGCTCTGCGAAGAGCACTACGGTTTGGAGAAATAGTTTCGTGTTCTTGCCAATTGGTAACATGCTTTTTGGGGAAGTCAATTGAGCACCGCTGCCTAGCATCGATTACCGAGCCCCGGCGATAATCCGACCGACTTGACTGTTCATTTGACCGCGGGTGAGGACTTGGTCAAAGCCAGCGTCTCTGGCAGCCTGTAGCTTCTCGGTTTCGACGTGTTGAGCAAATCCGATTGTTAACGGGGCGATCGAATCCGCTAGAGAGCCCAGTGACGTTCCTAGGGCTGTAATTTCGAGGCCGGGACATTGCAGATCCACTAGCAGCAGTTGTGGACGATGTTCTTGTACCATTTCTAGCCCTCGCTGGGCTGTGGACACTTGGCTGATCTTGACACCCTGTTGTTGGGCATGAGCGTTGGCATTGGATGCCATCATTAAATCAGAGGTAATAAAGACAATCATGT
>CAZKTR010000934.1:0-1394 GCA_964555525.1 uncultured Pirellulaceae bacterium | reverse complement strand
AACCATTCGGTTTCAAAAGCCGACCCGTGGGTGTACGCGACTGGGTAAGACATGCCTTCGCCTTTTGCTTTGACGAAATCGACTGTCAATTTCCTGCCTTCCTCCCAGCTGTTCATGCCATGAACCCGCAGTCCTTTGTCATAGTATTTTTTGTGGAGGTGATTTACGTGTGGGATCAATGCGACGCAAGGACCGCACCAAGTGGCCCAACACTCGAATACGTAGACCTTCCCCGGTTCAAAAGATTTCGGCCCTGCTCCTTGAACCCAATCGGCATTGGTGACCGCAGCGAGATTGACTTCAGAACCTGGTACTAGTGTGGGTTTGGCCTCTTGAGCGACCGCAGCAGTGGTTGTAAAAGCTATCACTGCGTAAGCGACAATGAAACTGAAACCGCGCTGGCAAAGCTGAGCAAGACTTGAGCGATTAGGAATAGCGTGAGTTGCCATGGTATGTCTGCCTTTGAATTGGGATCGTACATCGGTGCGATCAGGTTGGTGTTTGGTAGTCTATTAACTAATGCGACATTGCGAGCATAACGCGCCAATTTTTATCTCAAATGGCAACGCCGGTGCTTATTGCTTTGCTGCTGCCGCTTCTTTCTTTGCTGCAGCCTGCCACAAGATCAATTCAGGGTAGTTTGGCATTGTGCCTTCTTTCACCGATTTTGCGAAACGCTTATACGCGATCGTGCGGTATTCACTGGCCCCAGTTTTGTGGTTGATGGCGGCTTCCACGGCTTTGTCGGTGGTGGCGATGGCGGTTTGTTTATCGTCGAGCTTCCAATAAAGCATCGCTAGTTTTGCAAAGTGGCTTGGCCCAATCCCCTTTCCCCCGTCTGAGATGTATTTTGCATAGGGCGGAGTGAAAGATTTAGCGAAGCTGACTGGGTAGGCGTCAGCGTTCTTACCACATATCAAACGGCTAGTTTCGGCGAGGTATGTGTTTTTGGTATTACTTGCTGGCAGTGCGTCAAGGGCTGCAATTGCAGCCGGCCAATTCTCTTGCACCATGAGTAATTCAAGCTTCCATTTGGACAAGTCAGGGTGGCCGGGATCGAGTGTTTCCACTTCCTTGATTTTCGCCGCCATCGTCTCTGCATTTTTTTGGCGTTTGGCTTGATAGATTTCTGAACCGATTTTTCTTACTTCGTCGCGGGCATCGTGGGCGGCTTTGATAATCGCAGCGGCCTTTTCCGCGCCCTCATCGCCAGAGAGCATTAACTCGACCAGCGAATCCGTCAGCCGCACAGCTTCGGTTCCCAACAGTAGCTTTCCGTCTCTGACAACAAACGCGTGCGGAATCGACTCCACTCCGGACGCCTCTAACCAGTCGGTTTCAAAAGCCGATCCGTGGGTGTACGCGACCGGGTAAGACATGCCTTCGCCTTTTGC
>CAZKTR010000933.1:0-1403 GCA_964555525.1 uncultured Pirellulaceae bacterium | reverse complement strand
GGCCAACGAGCCTATACGGTATTGACCTTCGAGCGTGCGGCTGATCCATCGCAGCCCGATCCGGCTTATGAAGGTGCTGATCTTGAATCCGCGTTGCTGTTCGGCCCTTTCGCTCTTAAACGGGAAGACCATCAATTCGATCTTAAATTGCAAAACGAAGAAGCTTGGTGGCGGAGTTATCATCGACTCTCATCCAAACCCGCCCAGCGGTTGAAGCTGTTGCGAAGCGTCATGGCAGACCGAGGAATCAAACCTCTCCCTTAGTGCTTTGCAATCGTTTAGCATTAAGGGGAGCCGTTCGGGCAGGTGATTTTTTAAACCGCCAAAGACAAATGTTTTCCCGGAGTTTGATTTGACGACCAGCCAAAGCGAAACTGATTCCACTGTGGAAATTACTAAGCCCAGATTCCAGTTCCAACTGAGCCATATTTTCTTCGTAACTACGTTGTTTGTGATGGCCATGTCCGCCGATCCATGGCTGCTAATTCCAGCGGTAACGTGGATCCTCCTTTGTTGCTACGCAAAGATTCCTGAACAACCCGTAAAACGATTGAGCAGACTTGCAATATCGGTGCCATTCGCATGTTGCTTTCTAAGCCCTGTTGTTCTATTTACCTCCTCGCCCCATTACCACGATGCGAAAAGGATAGTATGCAATAACAACATGAGATTACTTCAGTTGGCAATGCTCAACTATGAAGCAGCTAATCGGGAATTCCCAGAGGCGACGGAACTGGACGACGCGGGAAAGCCAATGCATAGCTGGCGAGTGAAAATCCTTCCGTACATCGAACAGCAAGCACTCTACGACCAATACAATTTCTCTCAACCTTGGGACAGTCCTACCAACATCAAGCTGTTGGATCAGATGCCTGACTGTTTTCGCTGTCCGCATTGCAAAAAAAACAATCGGACGTTCTATAAACTGGTTGTGGGGCCAGGCACTTTGTTCGATGGGGGCGAACGGACGATCAATAGAATTTCAGACGGCACCTCCAATACGATTGCGATCATCGAAGACGGCCAAAACCCAGTCGAGTGGACTCGGCCTTCGGACATTAGCATCGACGATGCGATCGCTGCGTTGGCTCCTGAAGACTTCAAAAAATTGCCTCACGTTGATGACTCTACCCTCGGTACGACCTACGATCCCGGCTCCGTAGTTTTTTTTGACGGACACACTCTACCCGGTGGCTACTTGAGTGGTTCCGGGCCTACGCTCTTGCGAAACATGCTTCAGATTGACGATGGAAACATCGTTAATGAGTATGAGCTCGCCTACAGGTGGTCGCATACAGCACCGAAGTACGGGCCAATCGTGGCGCAATTTCTGTTCATGCTGATGATGGTCTATCCGTTGGTATGGGTGTTTCGCGACGATGATCGCACGGGAACAAAATTAG
>CAZKTR010000932.1:0-1406 GCA_964555525.1 uncultured Pirellulaceae bacterium | reverse complement strand
CAGAATATGCGGGCCAAGATCGATCAACAAACTGCCTTCAACCTGTCTTACACTCAGGCTGGCTTGTTTCCAAGAAAAGCTTGGCGTTGCGTCGGAAAAGTAAACCAATTCGTGTTGAACAACCGTGGTCGTTTGGCAGCATGGTTGCCTCCATCTGGCCACAAGTTTATGAACGAGTTTGCTCCCGATGGTACCGGAGATATTAGTTTTGACCTCGCTCACGACGGCAATCGGTTGTCGCGAACGATCACCGGCAAACTAACAGACATGTCGTTCGCGTTTTTCAAAATGCCTTACCGGGTCGACCATTGCACCGGCCAATTTGAGCTGATCGATTCCCACCTTGATTTTGCGATTCACTCAACCATCCACCAACATCCCGCCAGCTTAACTGGATTCGCTGACAACATCGGCATCGGCAGTCCGACTTTCCGAGCCAATCTGGACGTCCCCGGCAATGTCCCTATCGACGAAAAACTACTCGTCGCTTGTGATGCTAATCCGACGCTTTCAAAAATCGTCCGGGCTTTCAACCCAAGTGGCTTTGTGAGTGGCCAAAGCGTCCTTGAACGACACGCTCCAGAGGGTCCGATCGACAAGTGGTTTGACATTCGTTTCCATCAATGCGAAGTTCGTCATAACAAATTTGCTTACCCCATCCACAACGTCAACGGCCAGGTCTTAGTCGACAACTCGAACTATCAGTTCCAAAACCTGACCGGCAACAGTAATAACGCAACGGTTAGATGCCAAGGAAAATGGGAGCCCATCAACGGTTTGGATCTCGCGTTCCAATGCCGCAGGGTGCCTTTGGACGCTCAACTTCGACAAGCTTTACAACCTGAAATCCAAGAGATCTGGGACGGGTTTAGGCCGCGCGGATCGATCGAAAAATTGGCGGTATTCATGCGACTGCCGGTTGGGGCTCCAGAGGTCGACCTTCAAATCGAAGCAACATTCCCTGAATCCGAAGCCGCGGCAGCGAACTATGTGTCGATTTTCCCAATTTGGTTTCCCTACCAGATCAACCACTTGACCGGCAAACTAATCGTAGGCCAAGGCCGAATCAACTTGATCGACGCCAGTGGTCGCCATCAAAAAACACGATTTGCCTGCCAAGGGCAGGGTAGGTACACCAACACCGATTGGTCGCTGCGTTTGAAAAATTTGTTAGTTACCGCATTGCCCGTCGACGCTGACCTATTAGCAGCGGTCCCAGAATCACTAGTGACTCCTTTGGCACAATTGCGGTTTGAGGGATTAGCCAACGTGAACGGTGAGGTTACTTTGGCAGGAGCAAAGATCCACAACGATTTCACACCAACGCCCGACCTTCAGCAACCTTCAGCTTACCCGGTCCAGTTCGCGAACCGCGCTTCTCCCAACAGCCGCGTTCAACCAAGCAG
>CAZKTR010000931.1:0-1408 GCA_964555525.1 uncultured Pirellulaceae bacterium | reverse complement strand
CAAGATTTATCCAAAATCGCAGCCAGCCATGGCGTCGCGTTCACGGATGTGAAACCGCGCAACAAACAAGACCGTGGCGAAAAGCTAAAAGAGATTCTTGCTCGTACGGACGTCCCCTACCCGATCGATCCTGATCGCGCCCAAGCGTACTTGCAGGCTTTTGAAAACGATGAACCCTTTGGTATTGGCACGCTAAGCGATCAAACCGTTGACCTTGGTGAATACTTAAATTTTCAAACCTATGACAAGTACACCATCGAAGAGCATTTAAGCTGGGCATGCTTGATTTCGGATCAACAAACGACCAAACACGAGTTTGCCTGCCAGGAGTATTTGCAGGGGGAAGAAACGTTTGAGATCAGAGGCACAGCGATCCCGGATTACTATCTTCTCAACGCCCGGATTTACCAGCAGACTCGGTGGCAACTGGCCACCGTCAGCATGATCATTCCGGCGGAACTGTTCTTCACCTGCCATAGTCTCCGTTTCTTTCCTGTCACCACTTTCATGCGACCACTGGGCACGGACTACCTAGAAGAACCCGACATCGGTCACGACGTCGCCGGACACGTTGCAACGTTCACGATCCCGGCGGTTGCCGATGTGATGAAGCACCATGGGGACGCGCGAGATCTTATCTATGCCGAGCGCAATGAAAAATTGGCGGCAGCGAAATCAGATCAGGAAGCTCAGGAAATTCGCGATTGGGCCGATGAACTGTTGGGCTACGCGGGCCGCATCTACTGGTTCACCGTTGAATTCGGCCTGGTCATGCAAGACGGCGAAGTGCGTGACTTCGGTGCTGGAATCCTCTCGTCTCCAGGCGAGACCCGATACAGCGTTGCCGACCCGGAATCAAATCGTGTTCTGATTGACCCGTCCGATGACCAGGACCTGTTGCGGTTGGCAACGACAGATTACCTGATCAGCGAGTACCAAAAGACGTACTTCGTGATGGAGAGTTTTGATCAACTGCAGACGATTACCCCCGAACGAGTCCTGCAGGCCAGTAAGCTTGCGATGAAGCTGCCGCATTACACATGGCGCGAAATCGTACCCGGCGACCAAACCATCAACGTTGGCTCCATTGTGACATCGCCCAACGAAAAGTATTTTCGGCTGATGACTGGACATTCCATCGATGAATGCCTGACTCGCACAGCGATCCGAAACCTCAGGATGTTTGCCAACGGATTTGACAAGTGTGAATTAGAGGCATTTAAAGAACAACCTCCGGAAGTCCCTCAGGAAGCGATCGAGTGGTTCAAACAGGCAGAAGCCAACGGGCAAATTGCTGAAATCGAAAAACAGCTTCAAACGCCAGCGGAGTAACCGACGGGGTTGTTTGGCTCTGGAGGAGTCCTTCGTCATTAGCTCAGGGCGGAAGCCTAATGGCACTCACTTTAAA
>CAZKTR010000930.1:0-1409 GCA_964555525.1 uncultured Pirellulaceae bacterium | reverse complement strand
GGATCGACAACCTTTTTAGGGGCGGGCGATTGGGAGTCTTTCGATGGCTTTCGGAAAAACTCTCGACTGACCAATTTTCCACCATTTGCGCGGACCGCCAACATCGGAGTTGTAGCGGCTCCCACAAAAAGCAGACATAGGAAAATGCTATTTAGAAACTCGTAAGTGGGTTCGCTGCGCGGGGGTTGCAATATGGTTATCACGGTGACATACATAATAATAATCAATGACAGCCAATAAAGAACTGCCAAGCAGAAGCCCATGGCCGCGTTTTTGCTGCTCATTCCTTTATAGAAACAAGGGATGTTCACTAACGCAGACAGAGCGACAAACTTCAGGCGGAAGTTTTGAGACTCCGTTGACCAGACCAGCTGTTCTTGTCTGAACTGTTCGATGTTATTTTCAGAAACGATGATGTCTTCCCAGGTTGTTTCGCCAGTCGTCGGGTCGGTCTGGACACCGAACTCAATGTCACCGATTTCTACGGCGTCCGCAATGACTTGGTGTGCTTGAGCCTGCGCGACAAGACAAACCGCGAGCACTGCCATAATGGTTAGTATGTCTTTGAGGTTGATTTTGTTTTGCTTTGGCGGTTTGGACTCGTCAATCAATTGCCAGCCAAAGATCAATCGGCCAAACCAGTAGGGCAATTGAGCAGCGCAAATCAGTGGAATTCCAAGGCAACAAATTAGGAGGAAGATGCCAGTGGGATTTTCAAAAAAATGGAGTAGTCGCCTGCTCGGCAAGAACGAGACTCGATATAACAAAAATTCGTCTGGCAAAATCATCCAAAACCCAAAAACGCCTGCTAAAAAGATCGTTAGTACAGCAACGATTGAGCAGACGGTACGCACGGCATAGGAACCAGGTCCTAAAACAGCCCATGCTCCCGAAAGCATCAGGATTGGGTAGAAAACGGCATAGCTATAGAGAATCGCATTTCCGTCGGTTCGTTTGGTCAGTGATGAGACAACGAAGACGAACACGGCATAGGCCAACAAGAGAGGCAGCAAATTTAACCAAGGCGAAACTTTATTCATGTTGCTTTCTTGGATTGGCTATAAGTGAAGGTTGTGAGCCGTTTTGGCGCTAGCCACGGTTTCGTTGCCCATAAACCGTGGCTAGCGCCAAAACGGCTCAAGTTATTATTTTTTAATTTGAACAAAGCGACAAGCTCGCCAGAGTTCAGGCCTTTGGCCGCACTCCGATGTCTGGCGAGCTTGCCGCGAGATATTCAAATTATACAAATGTTTCTATGAGCCATTTTGGCGATAGCCATGGTTTTTTATGGGCGATGAAACCGCGGGCTATCGCCCGACAGCTCATAGGTAGGTAGTCTTGGGGACAGAATGCATTGAGAAGCGCGACACATACTTAATCATCAAACGGATCGACAACCCTTTTAGTGA
>CAZKTR010000929.1:0-1410 GCA_964555525.1 uncultured Pirellulaceae bacterium | reverse complement strand
AAGGTTGCTGGCTTAGAGTAAGAATGATTTTTTGACGTCGGTTTATTAGAACTGGGAATGTTTAACGATGAGTTTGAAGCTTCACAACGCGATGTGGCCAGGGGTGGTCGGCAAGGGAGAACCCGACACCGAATCCGTGATCGGTTTGGATCGTATGATTGAGTTGACGAAGGCCGCAGAAGTCAACGGTGAACGCTTCGATGGAATCGATTTGTTTTTGTTTCAAACACACTACGACGTCGATGCCACGGACGATCAAATTAAACAGCTTGCTGAAAAAATTGCCTCGTCTGGGCTAAACATCGGTTCGCTTGTGGCTCCTATTTGGCCGGGAACCGTTGGTGCCAGTGCGATGGGAGATGACGCGGATCGCGAGAAGTTTTTAGATGCGATCAAAGTAGCTTGTCGTGCGGCGAAAATTTTTAATGAGCACGGTGCTCGTTCATACGGCTGCATTCGTATTGACTCGGCAACTTCACCAGTTGAATGGGCCAAGGATCCTGTCGCTAGTACGAAACGTATTGCGGAGACGTTCCGTCAGGCTGCTGATATCGCCGCCGATCATGGTGAGCGTTTGGCTGCTGAAGGTGAGGTTTGTTGGGCGGGGATGCATTCTTGGAAGGATATGCTGGATCTGTTAGAGGAAGTCGATCGCCCTGGGGTAGTGGGTTTTCAGGCTGATCTGGCGCATACCTATTTGTACTTACTGGGAGTTAACGCTTCTGAGCATGCGTTGTTGAAAGACGGATATTCAGACGAAGAGTTCTGGGAAGCTTATCAAAAGATGACCGACGCTCTGGGCCCTTGGACGTTCGATTTTCATGTCGCTCAGTCAAACGGAACCGTGTTCGGTAGTGGTAGCCACGACAAAACCGGCCGCCACTGCACCGCCGATGCCAGCGACGGAAAACTCGATATCGTCCGTTGTGCGAGTCAATGGTTGCTCGACGAAAACAAGCAGGTTCGTAACAACATCCAGCATATTTGTTGGGATGGTTGTATGTTCCCGAATGAAACGTTGGAATCGGCGAACACATGGACCACGATTTTGGACGTGATGTTACAGGTTAAGCAAAGCGTTTGAACGTAGTGGACGAGGCAACGAGTCCTGAAGCTGAACACCTTCGCAAGGATTTGTAGCCTCATCCAATACGAAAGACTTCTTGCTGACGCTTCGTGGCGGGTTTGCTCTTTGTTCGACTAGACGAATCCGGGCACTAACTATTTATTCGGCGGTGCCCGGCTCGTGAATCTTCCAGCCCTTTTTGATGTTGTCTTGGATCAATTGATCCCAGAGTAAATCGATTTTCTCTTTTGAGTTCGACACGCGAACTTCTCGGTCCAGAGGTTTCTTTCGCGAGGGGCTGAAGTCGGTGTAGTGGATGACGTAAGCCGGGAAGTCACTGTTTT
>CAZKTR010000928.1:0-1412 GCA_964555525.1 uncultured Pirellulaceae bacterium | reverse complement strand
TGAATGCTGCTTTCTCGCGAGCTAGAATTAGTGAAGATCAGTGTTCTCTCATTCATTCAAATGGAGCAAGACATGCTAAAGCAAGAAGGCTACGACCTGATGGGTGCAGCATTTGAAGTTTACAACGTGCTGGGATACGGAATGGCGGAAGAGATTTATCAACAGAGTTTGGAGATCGAACTTGGCCTGCGGAACATTCCTTACCAAAGTAAGGCAGACGTCAAAGTAATCTACAAAGAGCAGACTTTGGCTACCGTATACTGCCCTGATCTGCTTGTGTTTGATGAAATCATCGTTGAGTTGAAAGCTGTGAAAATTCTCGCCCCTGAACACGAGGCTCAGCTATTCAACTACATGCGGATCAGCAAAAAGAAGGTTGGTTACCTCATCAACTTTGGCGCCTCCAAAGAACTCGAGTGGAAACGGTTTGCTCTCTAGATCAAAAATTAGTGTTGATTAGTGAAAATTAGTGTTCCCAATTCTGCTGCCTGATCATCGGGAACGACAAGTCTTTGGATAGAATATTTACTCGGGCTTGCTAGATAATCTTTCGAACTGTCCAAATCGCAATTCAACTGGGTTCGGACGACCGAATATTTCTATTGAGACTGGTTTCCTTTGATAGATTGCTGCAGAACTAGGCTATGCCTAATTACGCTAGGATGCCCCAATAAGAAAAAAATGGCAACGAAACAAGGCCGTTATTGTCGTTTTGCACCACAAAGTAGCGGATTTCGATTCGCGGTTGATTCATCTAGTCGGTTCACTGTGAAGGGACTTTTCCAAATACCTCATGCCCTCGGTGTTGGAGACACGGGGGTAGTAACCAAAATCGTTTTTGGCTCGTGAAATATTGAAGTAATGATTTTTCGCTAATTGAGCGGCGATGAACCGCGTCATCCGAGGCTCTTCGTTGGATCCTCTAATGTCGTGCCATGTCTCCAAGGCGTGGCCCAGTTTATAAGCCCAGTAATAAGAGATCGATTTTCTGACGCGTGGCAACCCAACCAGTTCTAGGACTTCGTTGATCCAACCCCAGCAGTTGACCGGATCGTCTTGAGAAAGAAAATAGGCGCTGCCGGCCACCGGCGAATCGGCTTCCAACGCTTCGGCGGCCATCACATGAGCGTCGGCGGCATTGGTGACGTAGATGTTATCCACGAGGTTCCGCCCGTCACCGACTTTTCGTAGTTTGCCCGATCGAGCGCGTTTGATTAGCCGAGGGATCAAGTGTTGATCGCCGGGACCCCAGATCAAATGCGGACGCAATGCACAAGTCAGTAGCTCAGACGGATCATTAGCTGATAGGACGGCTTTTTCTGCTAACGCTTTTGTGTGTGGGTAATTGCAGAGCCACTGTTTGGGGTAGGGGGCGGTTTCGTCTTGGTTGATTTGGTGGTCGCCATTGAAGG
>CAZKTR010000927.1:0-1415 GCA_964555525.1 uncultured Pirellulaceae bacterium | reverse complement strand
GGGCACACTGAAGCCGAAAGTGCCTGCTACTAGCTGTCTAGATCAGACTGCCACGCCGGATAACAGTATGTTGCACCCAAGTCGCGTTGGTTGCCGAATTTTGAAGTTGAGTTTACTCACGCGACTGGGTGAACATTGACGTTATCTGCTTTTGGAGGGTTTTCACTTCAGTAATCTAATTTCACTATCTTTAATCGGAAGAGCTTTGCTAAAAAAGTACACAACTGCTGAACAGTGCGGCACTTGGAACTCGAATATCCTGAAGGAACTCAACGCCGACAATGAATTTCAAAGAAACTCGTTTTTGCTTCACGATCAGGCTGCTAGCTCAGGGCTCGAGGCCACAGTTGCAATAGATGGAAATGATATTTGCCGTATTGAAATCGAATATCAAAAATGTCTGACTGTCTTTTTTAGCTTGTCATTTTTGGGGCCTCGCTACTTCATCTCACCGGCGTTTTTTACCGTATCGCTCGACAATAAAACTTCCGACTTCGGACTCGCTGAATATGGTTGTGGCAAACTCAATCCAGATGGAGTATGGTGCACTGCCAACTCAAGGGACTGCATCATGCCCGAAGACCGAACTGGCTGGGCAGTCTTGCGATCCTGTAGGTTTGGAAACCGCGACTTGGCAGAGCGAGTCCGAGACCTTAAAAGGCGCAGATAACAATGCGTTGATCCCAAGCCGCAACAGGCCGGTTCTTTAAGGTCTCCGCGGATTGCTTCGCAATTGTATCCGCTCCGACAATTTCAACATCACCCGCGTCTGGGATAACGCGGACGTTATCCCGCTCAACCAATGCAAAACATAAAAAACGCTTTTGAACTTTTTGAGACGCTGCTAACCGGCAGCAAGATCAGCGTGCGCGTTGATTGTGGCAACTACGAGACTGTTCATATCCTACGTGCGAACAATGGCGCTTTTGACGTCTTGGATCGCGGTGAAACTGTCTCCTATCTTTCACCTGAAAATGCCGATAATTACCGGACGGCCGACGAAACTGGGCGAGAGCGAATAGGTTTAATATGCGAGAAACATAACGTTGAGTTTCGAGATGCCAACGCAGATGATCCCGATTCTGAGCCGCTACATACTATTGGCTGCTGGTCAATCGGCGAAGGTGATATCGCCGATGCTGTACAGCGCATTTCAGAGTGCATCGACGAGGTGTTCGAGGCCTTCAATCTTCACTAACCTAGAAAATTGCCACAAAATGCGATCCAACCGCGGGATAACAGAACGTTGATCCGAAGCGGAGAAGCCCGACTAGTTGGCTGGTCGCGATCAATGCTATACTGAGGGTTTGAAATTTTACCTCGCTCCGTCTTCTGGTCGGCTGATTTTAATGGCCGCTCGGATAACGCGGACGTTATCCCGCTTAGAATCTTCTTACCCCAATCAAAGGAACTGC
>CAZKTR010000926.1:0-1418 GCA_964555525.1 uncultured Pirellulaceae bacterium | reverse complement strand
AACTGCTCGGGCTCCGAATGAGGCGAACCATGATGGGCGGCCATCACCACGTCGCAGTCGATTAAGGGTTGAGCCAGCAAAAATTCCAAACCACCTTTCTCCAAATCCCCAGGCAACAAAATCTTCCGGCCTCCGCTATCGACCAACAAAACAATGCTGTCGGCATTATCATTCCCACCAAACCCTTGCCCGGTCGGCGAAAGCACTGAAACCTCCACATCTCCCCCAGCCTCCCAATGGTCCCCTCGACTGATGGTCTCCACCGGAACGCCCATCGATTCAATTTTGCCTATCAATCCCTGCACCTGCGACGAACGACTATTCCGCATCGATTCCGAAACCATCAACCGGCCAATCGAAAACTGCTCCGCCAACCGCCCCAGCGAATTGAAATGGTCTGAATCGGCATGTGAAATCACGACCACGTCCAAATGATCAACATGATCGTGCCACAACACACCTGCGATATTGCTGGCTCCAAAATCCGCCGCCCCCAGCGAACCGGCGTCGTACAACCAATTCTGTCCATCGGGAAACTGCAACAACACGCCACTCCCGTGTCCGACATCCACAAACGTGCAAACCACCGCATCATCGTTTTGCCAACTGGCCACCTTCGCCGGCAACC
Organism: uncultured Pirellulaceae bacterium; assembly: GCA_964555525.1. Lineage (GTDB taxonomy): Bacteria > Planctomycetota > Planctomycetia > Pirellulales > Pirellulaceae > Mariniblastus. The sequence continues at coordinate 790 of CAZKTR010000926.1, read as the reverse complement.
ACCACCCCAACACCAGCCAAGCAAAACCAAACACCACCACCGCGACACCTCTTCGACTCAATCCCCGCGCCATCAAACAAAACAACAACCCTGCATAAAAAAGCGCCAGCGAAAAATTGCTCGGCCCAGCCGTCCAAGCGTAACTCCAGCCCTGTGCTTGAAACGATTCCACAATCGATTCGATCAACCACAGGTTTCGGTCACATCCATACCCCAGCACGCGCGCTGCCGGACTAAACAACCAACCGACCACCAACGTGCCCATTCCAGCATACAACGCCAACGAAACCGGCAGTAACAACAAGGGGTTCACCACCAACGACGAATACGAAATCAAATGAAACCGATTCGCAATCAACGGCAACGCGACCAGCCAAATCACCGCACTCACCAACACCGCCGTCTTCACCGACCGACCGACCCCCGTCAACATCCGTACCGGCCACGGACGAGTACTCGCGATCAAGCGTTTGAGCGGATCGGTTTCCGGTTCGCCAAAAATCCATCGATGCCCTAACACCAATGTCGTCACTGCCAAAAACGAAAGCTGCGGACCAATCGAAAACAAATCCGTCGGATTGATCACCAACACAATCAACGCCGCCGCAGCCAACAGATTGATCGCATTGCCACGCTCGCCAATCATTTTCCCAAAACAAAACAGCACGATCAAAATCGACGCCCGTGTTACCGGCGGTCGAAACTCAACCAGCCAAGCATAAAAAATCACGAACACGATCGTCGCCCACAAACAATGCCGACGAGCAAAAACAGGACTGCGCAGCAGCAT
>CAZKTR010000925.1:0-1419 GCA_964555525.1 uncultured Pirellulaceae bacterium | reverse complement strand
CCGGCCAACAAGTCGAAGGCCCCGTCGAATCGGGACAGCGCGCCATCATGGTCGAGGATGTGATCACCACCGGCGGCAGCTCACTCAAAGCAATCGAACACGCGCGAGCTGCCGGGCTGACGGTTGACCGCTTGATCACCATCGTCGACCGAGGCGAAAACTCAGCCGCAATCTTCGAAGCCGTCGGTGTTGAATTCATCGCCTTGGTCCACGTATCAGAACTGGGCGTGTAGTTACGGGACGCCTATAAACGGCGAGCTATTTATTTGCATCAGCGCGGCTGGAGATTTCCAACCGCTGAAGTTCCAGCATCGTGTCGCGAGCAGGTGACCCGTAGGTTAATGTTACCGTCGATGATACAGAAATCTCGGGATGCATCGCCGGTCGCGTCGGGCTGAGGTCAGCGTAGATTTTTGATCCACCATAATAGGTAAGCTTCGGTCGAGGGGCTGGAAGCTTGGCGTAACCACTCCACACCCCGGGAACAGAAGCTTTCGCGCCCAGTAAATCGGGTTGAATGGTTATGTAGTGACTTTCTGGATATTTGATCTCCGCCGAACTAGCGACGTTCAAAATAGCCGGTTGTTCGTCAAAAACGCTCAGCAGAATTTTGGCTTTTGATTTTGCTTCGTCAATCGCTTTTTTGAGGGCCTCCTTTTTGTAATTGTCGATCTTGGAGTGCCAGTAATCGAACGCAATGATATCGTTGACTCCCGCTTTGAAGGCGACGTCCACTACGTCCAGAGCTTGTTGCTCGTCTTTGCAGAGTACGTGAAGGTTTGTTTGCATGCGAAAGCCATCGGGTACTTCCCGAATGAGTTTATCCACTTCGTCGTCATCGTCGTTTGCGAACTCGACTTTGGCCAACTCCCATTTAAATTTTTGGTCAAGAACGATAAAGTCTTCGACAACGTTGCTATCTGCAACTTCGATTTCGGCGACCCCTTTGCTGATCTCGGCAATCGTTTTTTTGACCGATATTGCACAGGCTTGCGATGTTGCTTCGTCTGCGGTTACGGCAAATACCAATCGCAGTGATTCCGGTTTAAAATATAACACCGCAGTGCCTGAAACGGCCACTAGCTGGGAGTGATCGGGAACAGCCGTTTGAGACTGATACGAGGCGCTGTTCTTCGCGATCGTTCCTCTGCTGCTACTACTGCCGCCGCCGCCAAAGCCACCAAAGCCTTGTCCAAGAGTTGTCGCACTGGTGACTAAGAGAGTAATCAAAACGGTAAGTATAGTCTTCATTAGATTCCTTTTTTCTGTTCGCTGCCTTGCCCCTCGTCGATATTGTAGTTGCCGCAGATTCCGATTGCAATTTTTGAGGAGAGGCATTGGTAATCAAACCCCTCACACCGTGGATTAATTGTTCTCGTCCCCGCAGAATGCTCGTGCTTCTGCTGTATTCCTACTCCG
>CAZKTR010000924.1:0-1423 GCA_964555525.1 uncultured Pirellulaceae bacterium | reverse complement strand
CGTCGGTTTTAATTTTTAGTTTATTTGCTGCGACTGGGTTATCGCGACCGTTATCAGGGCTTTGAGAGTTGATAACGTTGAGCTTGGCTAGAACTCTTGTTAAACTGCGTATAATCTAAATTTAATCTTCGATTTTTGCGTCTTCATGTCGCCTGCAACCCTGTTGTCCGAACCATGCATATTCGCTTCGCTGGCTTACTGTTTCTCGCTTTACTCTGCGGTTGCGAACGCACGACGACGTTGCAAACAGTCGGATCCGTAGAAATTGTTGAAACGGTTACCGCCAGTTCCAGCACGGATCGCTTGATTCGCAAAGATTGGGTAACGGCTCCCCGCTCGCACCCCGAAGAAAAATCCTACAATTCTCACTCACTTGTTTGGCAACGTCTGAAAAATGATTCGTGGCTGGATCATCTAACAATTTCGCAATCTGATTTTCAACGTGGCTGTGCCCATCGGCGGTGGATCAGCTCAATCCATAGCTTCAACGCTGATACAGGCATTGCAATACTCAAGATCGCGGAGGGCGATGCGCCTGAAGAAAACGATGGGGCTATTTCATGCATTTATTCTTGGCGCCAGTGGGATGTATTAAACAATCTTGAGCTAGAGACTATCCGTGAGTGCACCGAGCCATTTGAGCCATTTGAAGCTGAAAACTAGGGCAGCGAGCGGTCGGCGGACAACATGGATTTAACGCAAAGGCCGGAAACCGGTGTCCTTCAATTGCGGATTCGCCCTGATAACAATGTGTTGATCCGAAGCGGAGAAGCCCTTGGGATTGGTTGGTCGCGGAATATGTTATAATCAGGGTTTAGTACTTTACATCGCTCCGTCATTCGTCGGCAAACTGGTTTCGCCGCTCGGATAACACGGACGTTATCTGGCTTAATCACGGATTCTTGTATGGACAGCCAGGATGATGACTTGCGAAACCCGCGCCAGGTCGCGTACTGGCGACGCAGTTCTGCGGCGACATTTCTCGCATTGCTTGCATTTGGCGCGATCCTGCACGCATCAAATCAGTCTTGGCTGATTCCCATCTTGCTTCTCCCTACCGCTATAGGCTTCGGTGCGTACATTTGGATTGGATTTCGTTGTCGCAATCTGTTGATATCTGTATTTGGATTGCTTCATCTTCCAATTTTGGTGTACACACTAATATTGCTTGTCCAATCCTGATCGCAAAACCACTTTTTGCACGAACCCAATTGCGTCGCAAGCATTCATCACTGCAACCTGATACAATGCGCAAGGAACGCGTATGGGGTTGGCATCCCTTGTCAGATAACAATTCGATGAACCCAAGTCGCATTTTACGTCGGTTTTAATCTTTAGTTTATTTGCTGCGACTTGGGTTATCGCGGTCGTTATGTCGCTTAAAACTTTTGTAACATCAACCAGAGAAAATCATGGCAATAAA
>CAZKTR010000923.1:0-1424 GCA_964555525.1 uncultured Pirellulaceae bacterium | reverse complement strand
GCAGCCAAACCAAAATCGAAATCTTCAAAGTACGCCTGAGCCGCGTATCGGCGGCGACAGACAGTTGGCTCTGAAATCCCGAGTTGATCTGCAATTTCCTTCCGGCTTAAACCCTCCAGAATCATCTGTACAACCAGTTTCAATTCCGGCGGCATGAGCCTTGAGACTTTTTCGACAATCGAATCAAAGTCATGACCAAAACGATTGGGCAGATTCTCTAACTGCTCGACCGAGTAACAAGGCTGATCGGCGGTGTCAAAGTCAGTGCAAACCTTTTCACTGCCCGACTTCTTTCGTGTCAGTTCGTAAACCTGTTGTCTGACAATCATCTTCAGCCAACCACCAACGGTTGCTTTGCCTTGTTGCCAAAAACTGTCACGCTCAATCATTGAGATGACTTTGACAAACGCGTTCTGAACAGCATCTTCAGCCATTTGTCTTTTTCCCTTTACCGTACTCAATTCATTGAGAGCGATTCGAATGAGGTTTTCCCGGTGTCGATCAAAGATCAACCCAAGAGCCTGGCGATTGCCAAACTTAACCGCTGACATCAATTCACAATCAGTTTTGTCTTTGCTCAACATCGCTTTCTCCTCATTAAAAGTTTGTGTAAGTGCGCAGCTCTAGCGCCGTTGTTGTTAACTATTTCAAATCGCTCAGATGACCGGCGGCCAAAAGCCGCTCAATCAGTTACGAATCAAACTCATCCCACAGTTGTTCGCATTGTCTGGAAAAACTCTCGGGGACTCTGACTTGATAACCCTCTCGTCCTTGATGAATAACCAGCTTGTTCATTTTCAACCACAACAGGCAAAGGTAACTTTGATAGTCGGGGTATTGTGTATCGCCGTCGGAAAGCGGAAACATTTTGTCGGTTGGGATGATCTCTTTGTTCGAGCCCATCGCGTTCAACGTTTCGACCAGCTTGTCCAGCACTCGCTTGGGAGCCTTGTGAACGTAGTCCGATTTTTTGGTTTTTGACCAACTGACTTTTACCAGGTGATTTCCTTCAACCTCGAAGTACGGATAGCCCTCGGGTCGACTTCCCTTCCGGCGTGACTTTTTTGGCTTTCGTTTTTGTACTCGTGGCGATTCAGAGATTCGCTTCTCAGTTGCCGGACTATTCAATTCGCCAGCAGATTCAGCGAAAAGCTCCCCTACAGAAAGCGATTCTCGCATTTGGCCGATCTTTTTAGCCACTTTTGCTAGATTTTCTGCTTCCCTGTAGTGGCCAGCGGCTAACGCTTCGCCACCCTGTCTTCGGACCTCAAGCTCGCATTTTTCCAGCGATTCTTGTGATTTCCGGGCGAATTCGGTATGTTCGTTTTGAGTGTTCATTGCAATCATCATACACCTATATTCGTCTAGGGCAACGCATTATTTGAGTTTATTTTCAATTTTATTTGTTTTGTACGCTCCCTGTA
>CAZKTR010000922.1:0-1425 GCA_964555525.1 uncultured Pirellulaceae bacterium | reverse complement strand
GCAACCGCTGGCGGTCATGAAGACAAAGTCCAGCTTTGCTGGATGGAATCTGGATGTCAGAAATTTTAGAACCGCAAGTTTGGGCAGAGGAACAATTTTCGAATTGCCAGCTTGGAGATGTACGCCGTACTCGTCGCTTGGTTAAATACGCTCAACAAGCTTGTTGCAACCCAAGTCAAAACACTCCGATGCAAACCCAAAATTGGAGCGATTGCAAAGCCGCTTATCGGTTAATGGCTCGCGATGAAGTGAGCTTTGAGGCCGTCACGCAACCTCACTACGAACTAACCCGACAGCAATTGCCAGAAGTCTGTTTATTGCTGAATGATCTAACCGAAATCGACTACGGTTATGATTCTAACGTCAAAGGGCTTAGTCCTGTTGGCAACGGTTCGTGCGGCTTTTTGATGCAAAATTCACTGGCGGTAAAACCTGATGGGCATGTCATCGGGCTTACAGGTCAGAAACTTCGTCACCGAAAACTGCAGCCTCCTAATGAAACTCGCACCCAACGCCTCAAGCGTGATCGTGAATCACTTTTATGGGGACAATTGGTTGAGCAAATTGGGCCACCTCCCGAAGGAGTCCAATTGATCAATGTTTGCGACCGTGGCGCAGACGATTTTGAGTTTTTCTGTCGCATGATTGATCAGCAACACGACTGGGTCGTTCGTGCCAAGCAACTTCACCGCAGTGTTGAGCACGACGGTGAGTTTATTCCTTTACGCCAAAAGCTTGACCAGACGCCACTTCAGCGACAGTACTATGAATTGACTTATCGTTCAAAGAAGCACGGCACTCGAACAGCAAAAATGCGAGTGCGTTTTCGAGAAGTCACGCTGCGATCCCCCAGGCTCAAAAGCCCATGGCTCAAAGCTCGGGGCACCCAGACACTCACAATGTCAGTGGTAGAAGCATTTGAAGAGAAGCCACCCAAAGGTGTTCAACCGCTTCGTTGGGTATTGCATACTTCCTTGCAAGTGAGATCTTTCAAAAACGCATGGCAGATAATCGAACATTACGAGAAACGGTGGATCGTCGAAGAGTTTCACAAAGCATTGAAAACTGGCTGTCGCGTTGAAGAACGTCAGCACCGCACCAGTGATCGCCTAGAAGCCGTTGTTGGACTATTCTCGATAGTCGCTGTTCGGCTTCTACAACTTAGAGCGGCAGCCAGATCAACACCTGATCGCCAAGCAAAAGAATTGATTCCAAAAATTTGGCTTTCAGCGATCAAAGCACTTCGTCCTAAATCAAAAGTAAAAACCGTTGGTCAGTTTTATCGACAGCTTGCCGGATTAGGCGGGCACCTTCTAAGAAAATCAGATGGAGACCCCGGATGGATGACGATTTGGAAAGGATTCAACAAGCTACAAACCGCTGTTACTACTATCACCAACTTTCAAAAAAGTGGGTAATGCTCAG
>CAZKTR010000921.1:0-1426 GCA_964555525.1 uncultured Pirellulaceae bacterium | reverse complement strand
CGAACAACAACGTCAAATGCATTCGCTTCCGTCGAAACTTCGGCAAAGCTGCTGCCCTGCGAGCCGGCGCGGCCGAGACAACGGCGGCACTGGTAATGACGATGGACGCCGACCTACAAGACGACCCCGCTGAGATCCCTCGGTTTATCGAGGCCTTGGGCGAAGACTACGACTTGATCAGCGGCTGGAAAGAAAAACGAAACGATCCTCTAGGCAAAACACTGCCTTCAAAAGTCTTCAACTGGCTGATCGGCTTGATGACTGGTGTCAAACTACACGACCATAACTGCGGCTTCAAACTCTACCGCCGTGAGATCTTTGACGAAGTAAAGCTATACGGTGAGATGCATCGGTTTGTGCCGGTGTTAGCAACGGCCAAAGGTTTTCGTGTCAAAGAAATCTCAGTCAACCATCGGGCTCGTGAGCATGGCGTTTCCAAGTACGGGCTAGAGCGATTGCCCAAAGGGTTCTTGGATTTGCTGACCGTCAGTTTTTTGACAGGCTACAACCAACGCCCACAACACGTGATCGGTGCGTTGGGGCTACTGTCTTGCTTTGCGGGTTCACTAGGAGTTATCTACCTGACGATTTATTGGTTCTTGCGGATCAGTTTTGAAGCCTATTCGGACTGGCCGCCGCTGCACGAACGACCGCTTTTGATTTTCTCGCTGGGTGCCCTTTTACTAGGGACGCAGTTACTATGTATGGGCTTTTTGGCCGAGTTGATTGTCAACCGAAACCAAGAATCCAACGAACCGTACACGATTCGCGAGCGTCTTTAAATCGAAGCAACTTCCCCAGCCGAAATCTAAACGACGAACCTCCGCGACGACGAAAGACGACCTGTGAGCACCCCACCTACAACCAACGAAACTTGCCCCGCCGAGCTACCGAACTGGTGCGCTCAACGCCACTGGGCAATTTTCTGGATCATCATCGTCTGCTCGGTCGCATCGGTCGCCGGTCGCATCATCACGGTACAAAACCATTCCGCCGATGGCGAACCCGCTTTTTTCTCCGCCAACGACCGCAGCCGCTGGTCAACTATCCGAGCCCTCGGCGATTCCGGCACTTACGAAATTGATTCCGTCATCCAACGACGCAGCAAAGAAGAAATTGCAAAACTCGACGCCCAACGAAGAGCCGCTGGCGAAGCCAACCAATACTACAAAATTAACTGGGACTCGATCGACAAGGTCTCGCATGTCGGTGAAGATGGTAAATTCCATGCCTACTCTAGTAAACCAACGCTGTTGCCTACCGTGCTGTCGGGCGGTTACCTAGCGATCAAGCGAGCCACCGGGCTGACGATGGAACGCGACTCCGTGCCAATCATTCGCACGCTGCTGTTGATCCTGAACGCCGGTGGCTGGTTAGCGTTTATGTTCTTCTTAGCCAAAACGATTAACTCGCTGCCAGTTCGCGA
>CAZKTR010000920.1:0-1427 GCA_964555525.1 uncultured Pirellulaceae bacterium | reverse complement strand
GTACTTGCAACGCCTCGTCGACACCAATTCGCCCTTGGCCGAGATGCTCACAGCAAGCAAAACTTAACTCAAAGGCGATGAATTCAGGCGGTGCATAACCTGTTTGATTCTTGTCGACAAAATCCAAAAAACAAACTCAATTCGATTGACACGATGCCTCAGATGTCTTCGGATCAACACATTGTTATACGGCGATTTTAACGAATCTTTTCGAGTCTGATTTGAAAGGGCAAGGCTAAAATTTAGCAGCGCTTTAAGACGTGTGTCGTTGACTTCATCATTCGCGTGACTAAAAGTTTCGCAACGTGGTGGATGAATGCCAAAGCTGAAACAAAGGCGAGATGTCTTCCCATGAAAATTTTGGTACTACGATTAACGCTCTGAGTACTGGCCGGTACTTTTCAACGCTTAAGGAAAATTTAATGAACGACGAAACAGCGACAGGTGGAGAAGTTGACAGTGTTGAGAAACTCTACGCTGATAGGCGGCAGGTGTCGCTTGAAATTATGGCGTTGGACAAATCTGTTGTGGATAATGCGACTGCCAACGCTGCAATACCCAAGATCCAGCCACTTCAGGATCGCCTCAAAGCAATTGCGGCTCGTGCTCGCGGAGTGATAAGGTCGGACCCAGATGCGCGCAAAAAACTGACCGAACTCTCGCAAAAGGAACGCGAAAGTGGAGATGAAACCTACGGGTTTTCCAGAGTAGACTTCTCTGCTTATCCCGAACTCCAGAAAGAGTTAGAAAAGTGCTCCAAGCCTGAACCGCGGCCGCGTCAACCGGGACCCCGCCAACTTCTTCCTAAGGAAGAAGGCGAATGTCTTTCAGTAGACGAAATCATCACTCGGCTTCAAACTGAATTTGGTTCGGTCGTAGTGGACAGGGATCAGGCCGACGAAATGATCTCCAAAACAAACTTGTCACTCCTCAAATTGAAAGCGGATGAGGAGGTAGTCGCTCGCAACAACGCAAAAATGGGGTGCAGCGCATTCGTTTCAGTCGCTGACAGAGACGATGATGGTCGCGTGTTGGGGTTTTTCTTATATCCAGACGACTATATATTCATAGCTTCAAGCTATGAGGTAGTTCTGGACCTAGTCGAGCGAACTGCAGCAGTCCTAAACTACTCGATTGAAGAGATTTGAATGGGGATGAGCCCAGTTTTCGCCGAAATGTCTTGCGATCATTTTCTAAACGGCTTCCGCTTTTGCAGCCTTCTTTTTGGTTACTTTTTTCCGGTCGTTTTCGTTTTCTTTTTCTTCGATGCTTTCTTAGCCTTTACTTTGGTGCGTCAGCGTCTTCAACTAGCCGTAAAGCGGCAACGTTCACCGAGCCGCGGCGAAAATCATTGCTTCCAAAAGCCGCGAGTCTCCGTGTGCAACGTATTGTTATCACGCGTTTATGGGGTTTGTTTGAGGGAGTCG
>CAZKTR010000919.1:0-1427 GCA_964555525.1 uncultured Pirellulaceae bacterium | reverse complement strand
TATGTGACGACAACGGTTTACTTTCTCCGGTAAAACTCAATGAACGCGATCGCCGACTGAATCACCGGTCCGCGATCTATCAAACAACGCTAACAGTACTGCTAATTAAAATTAAAAGGTGACTTTGATGGCCGATGAAGCTTCAGGACAAATTGAGCAAGTCATGCAAGAAGACCGGATGTTTCCGCCTTCTGAATCATTTTCTTCCCAAGCTGTGATTGGTTCGGTTGAGCAATATCAAGATCTCTACGACCGCGCCAAGAATGACCCCAACAAGTTCTGGGGCGAAATCGCCAACGAGGAAATGCACTGGTTCGAACCCTATCAATCCGTTCTTGAAGGAACCGGAAAAGATATCACTTGGTTCGCCGGCGGAAAAACAAACTTGTCCTATAACTGCTTGGACGCCAACATCGCGGCTGGCAAGGGCGACAAAAAAGCAATCATCTGGGAAGGCGAACCCGGCGACACTCGAACACTCACCTATTCGGAACTGCACGCGGAAGTTTGCAAATTCGCCAACGCACTCAAAGGCTTGGGGGTAACCACCGGCGATGTGGTTTCGATTTACATGCCCATGACCCCGGAACTCGCCATCGCCATGCTGGCCTGTGTTCGCATTGGCGCCATTCATAGCGTAATCTTTGCGGGCTTTTCCGCCGAAGCAATCGCCGACCGCAACAACGACGCCAGTGCGAAAGTTCAATTGACCTCCGATGGCCTGTACCGTCGCGGCAAAGTGTTACCACTCAAAGAAACCGTCGACCAAGCACTCGAAAAGTCGCCCACCGTCGAACATTGCATTGTCTTGAAGCGATGTGAAAACGAAATCCAAATGGCCGAAGGTCGAGACCATTGGTGGCACGAACTAACCGCCGCCGCCAGCGATGATTGCCCCGCGACGCCGCTGGACAGCGAGGCGACTTCGTTCATTCTTTATACCAGTGGTTCGACCGGAAAACCGAAAGGCATTCGACACACCACCGCCGGCTACAACCTTTGGACCAAGAAAACTTTCCAATGGGTGTTCGACCACCGTGACGACGATGTCTACTGGTGCACTGCCGACTGCGGTTGGATCACCGGTCACAGTTACATCGTCTACGGCCCAATGGCCAATGGTGCGACTTGCCTGATGTACGAAGGAGCCCCAAATCATCCGGCCGAAAATCGGTTCTGGGAGTTGGTCGAAAAGTACAAAGTCACGATCCTATACACCGCTCCGACTGCCATTCGCGCCTTTGTCAAATGGGGCGACGAACATATCGACAAACATGACTTGAGCAGCTTGCGTTTGCTGGGCACTGTCGGCGAAGGCATCAACCCGGAGACTTGGATTTGGTATCACGAAAAAATCGGTGGCGGCAAATGCCCGATCGTCGATACTTGGTGGCAAACCGAAACCGGCGGGATCATGATGAGCCCTT
>CAZKTR010000918.1:0-1428 GCA_964555525.1 uncultured Pirellulaceae bacterium | reverse complement strand
AAGTGAAAATCAGTCAAACCGTAGAGACTAAGCCCAACTTCTTCGAAAACATGGTCCCAGCGAAGTTCAACACTAAAACAACGCTTGAGGCCGATGTGAACGAAGAAAACAGACAGTTCGATTTTGAATTGTTGTCCAAGTGATCTATTGACTACTGATAACTACGAATTGCCTGCTATTGAAATTTCTATATTTTTAATTTGTCACTAGTGTTTTTTTGAGGAAATCAAATGAAGTTAAGAACTTTGTTCGCAATATTACCTGTTTTATTGATTACCACGATCGCAAACGGGCAGATGATCAGCGTTAACTTTCACGTGGGGGATGATGTGGAGGGGCAGGATAGCCATGTTTTCGATGGAACCGAAACCGCTGGTCTGGCTGACTTTAACACTGCCGCGTGGAATAATGTTGCTGTCGGAAACGGGGGAACTAATGAGGCTGCCACTGAGATTTTTGCTCCGGTGATGTTGAGTGATGATTCCGGAAACGCGACCGCAGCGATGCTCTCTTCGACGCTCGTCGGGGAGGCTACAGAATCTGCTTGGTTTGTCGGTTACGCCGCAAGTTCAGCTACGCAAGAAGTTGAATTGACCAATGGCATTGGTGATGACAATTTGTTTAATTCCTACCTCGCTTTGAATGGTCCTAGCGGTGACGGCTCACCCCCTGATGCTTTTGTGCTGGATGTCGCCGGTTTAGGGGCAGTTTTCACTGACGGTGGTTACGATTTGATTATCTATTCAGATAGTGATCGACGTGGGGCATCAAATAATAACGCGCGAACTTCTTTTTTTGATGTAACTGCAGGCGGCGAAACGACCACTGTTCTTGTCGAAGATGACGATGGCTTCAATGATGACGATAACTCAAACACTTTTAACGGAACTTACGTGGTAAGCGACGGTGTTGGAGCTGATCCTAACTATTCCAACTTCGTTGTGGTAAGTGGCCTTACTGCGGCTGATTTCACGATCGAGGTTAGGGCTAATGATACTTCAGGACGGGGAGCGATTTCCGGGTTCCAGATCGTAGTTTCCGAGGATGTTATGCACGGAGATGTCAACTTAGACGATATCGTTAACTTTTTAGATATCGCACCATTCATTTCAGTTCTGGCCACCGGAGGAAGTCCAGCCGAAGAAGCCGCAGCAGATTGCAATATGGATGGAGTCGTCAGCTTCTTGGATATCTCACCATTCATCACAGCCTTGGCTGGTGGTGGAGCCTAGATAAATTAATTCAGGCTCTTGCTAACATCCTTCTGGTTCACCGACCATGGAGGGCCAAGCGGAAGCTGATATTAACGGGAATGGAATATTGAAGTTGGCCGATCGCTTTAATGAGGTCGGCCTTTTTGCATGCTAACTTTTTCCGGCATAATTGGAGGGAGGCATGTTTCCCGCAGATAATCGCTTCATTCGAACT
>CAZKTR010000917.1:0-1428 GCA_964555525.1 uncultured Pirellulaceae bacterium | reverse complement strand
CGTCGTTGACGCCAACGCCGATCTAGTCACCGAAAAAACACTTCTGTCCGGAGATTCAACACCAGCCGAAGGTGATTCAGTCACCTTCTTGATCGAAGTCACCAACAATGGAGCGGCTCAGGCGACTGGCGTATCGCTGACCGATCAACTGCCAGCAGGTATTACCTTCACCGGTGCAGCTGTCTCACAGGGTTCTTATAACTCAGCGACCGGCCTGTTCACCATCGGTACTCTTGCTGAAGGTGCCGTGGCAACCATTGAATTGACTGGTACAGTTGACGTTGGTGAGAGTGGCAACACGATCACTAATGTGACGACGGCAGCGACTGGCGATCAACCAGATCCGTCAACCGTTGGCGATGATCTTGAGGAAGCGGTTGTTGTTGAGAACATCGCAGATTTAGTCACTGAGAAGTCACTGATCTCCGGCAATCCAACTCCGGCCGAAGGCGATTCAGTCACCTTCCAGATCACCGTCACCAATAACGGTGCGGCTCAGGCGACTGGTGTTTCTCTGACGGATCAATTGCCGGCAGGTATCACATTCACTGGCAACTCGGTAACGCAAGGTGCTTACGATGCAGCCACTGGATTGTGGACAATCGGAACGATCAATGAAGGTGCCCAAGCGGTTATCACATTGACCGGAACGGTTGATGTGGGCCAAGGTGGCAACACGATCACGAACATCACGACTGCGGCAACTGGCGATCAAGTTGATCCGTCGACTGTGGGCGATGATTTGGAAGAGGCGGTTGTTGTTGATGGTAACGCTGACCTAGTGACGGTTAAAACACTCCTCAGCGGAAACGCTACTCCGCTCGAAGGCGAAGTAGTATCCTTCCAGATCGAAGTCACCAACAACGGCACCGCTCAAGCCACCGGAGTTTCACTGACGGACTTGCTTCCGGTAGGTTTGACTGCAACCGCCGGCAACGGAGCGATCACGCAAGGTAGCTACGATGCGGGGACAGGCCTGTTTGATATTGGAACGCTGGCCATCGGCGAAACGGCCACGTTAACGCTTGAAGGAACCGTGAACGTTGGCGAAGGTGGCAACACGATCACCAACATCACGACTGCGGCAACTGGTGACCAACCAGATTCGTCGACCGCTGGCGATGACCTTGAAGAATCAGTCGTGGTTGATGCCAACGCTGATCTGGTGACGGTTAAAACTCTGGCCAGCGGAAACGCTGTACCACTCGAAGGTGAAGTGGTTACCTTCGAAATTGAAGTGACTAACAATGGTACGGCTCAAGCAACTAACGTGTCTCTAACTGACTTGCTTCCCGCAGGTTTGACAGCGACTGCTGGCAACGGAGCAGTGACTCAAGGTTCTTACGATGCAGCCACTGGCTTGTTCGACGTCGGAACGCTCAACATCGGCGAGACCGCTATCCTGACACTCGAAGGTACCGTCGATGT
>CAZKTR010000916.1:0-1429 GCA_964555525.1 uncultured Pirellulaceae bacterium | reverse complement strand
GTAGTAGACATAGAGGCTCCAAAGTGCAGAGAAGAAATAGCCAGCGGAGCATTCCGCGGACTGACTGCTGTTGGGCGCAAAATTAGACGTAAACGTTAAGCAATTTCATTGGATCGGTTTACAAAGGGCTCATTAACGAGCGAGTGATATTGAGGAGAAATTCGTCGGTTATTGGACAGAGGTCAAATCGTCGGACAGGTTCGCACTGTGCAAGAAAAACGAGAAAAGTAATCGAAACTACTTGGGCAATAGCGCATAAAAAAACGACCGGGCGTGAGCCGGCCGTTTTCTTGATCAAGTTGATCAACAAGTTGTTTTAGTGGAACAAGGTTCCTTGGTGAGGTTTAGTAACCGATGGTTGGTGGATTCGGAGTCAAGAAGTCGCGAGGTGCCCGGGTCGTGTAGTACGGGTAGGCATAAGTTGGGATTTGGCCAGCAGGTCCTGCCCCGCCCCCACCATGAATCGATGGGTCACGGTGTGGAATGGTACCGGGACCGCCACCCAATCCTAGACCTCCGCCCAGTCCCAAGCCTCCGCCAGCACCTCCATGTAGGCGACTTAAGCAACTGCTGCACAGGCCACCTCGTCCGCCACATCCTCGTGCACCACAACCTTGAAGTTTGTGTTTTCTACTGCCAAGACCCAAGTGTCCGAGTAGGCCGCGACGATCAGTATGGCTGGCAAGTTGAACGTCCCCTTCTTCCTCGTAATCACCTTCGTAACTGTCGCTCATCGAGAATCCAGCAGAGGCAGAACCTGAGCAACCGCAATCTGATTCGGGTAAGGCTGGAGCTGGTGTACCGCAACCGCAATCGTCCGCTGGTGCAGATTCAGAAGCTCCTCCGCATCCGCAATCGCTTCCACCGCCGCAACCACTCCCACCGCCGCAGCCACATCCAATGCTGGGCAGTCGCCCTGCGAGTCGACTTGCAAGATTAGGGCGTTGGAGTTTAGGAAGTTGTATGCACGGGCGTTGGCATGATCGGCAACCGCTGCAGCCTACATTTTTGCAAGAGGGGCCGGTTTCCATCAAACTCAAACCAAGTCCAGTTGAGCCACCATAGTTTTTGTTGGCAAATGCAGTTGCACAGCCAGAGTTGCCGCATCCACCTGAGCAGGATGAGTTAGCGCAGCTGTTGGAGTTGCCGGTGTCGCTACATCCGCAGCGGCCAAGGTTGCCGGCGACGTTACCGCCACCGAGTATTCGTCGGCCGCCACAAGATCCACTGGAGCAAGATGAGTCACCGCAGCTATTTGAGCAGCCGGTGTCGCTACAACCGCAGCTAGATTCACCGCATCCGGAGCAGCCAAGGTTGCCCACGATGTTGCCACCACCAAGCAGTGGTTGACCGCCGCAGTTGCCGCCGCATGAGCCTGTGCTCGAGCAGCCCGCGAAGTTGAGGGCGAACAGGCATGCGCCCAAAGCAA
>CAZKTR010000915.1:0-1433 GCA_964555525.1 uncultured Pirellulaceae bacterium | reverse complement strand
TTCACAACGCTGGCGATCGTGGCCAGCACATCGACCTGCCCAATCAACGAATCAACTTGCCGACCGGGTTGTTGAATCCCCGCTGGCCATCGCACCAAAAACGGCACTCGATGCCCGCCTTCGTAAACCGATCGCTTGCCACCACGGAACCCACCGCGACTGTCATGTTGAAACTCTTTGATCCGGCCTTCCCATGATCTTTCTGGCCCGTTGTCGCTGCTGAAAATCACGAGCGTATTTTCATCAACGCCCGACTTGGCAAGGAAGTCCAGTACTCGTCCGATATGGTGATCGGTTTCAATCATGAATTCGCCATAGGCACCCGCTTCGCCTTGACCGTGAAATTCCGGCAATGGACAAACAGGATAGTGCGGCGAAGTGTACGGCATGTACAAGAAAAACGGCTTACCATTCTTTGAATCCGCAACCTTGCCACTCATCCACTCGATCGCTTGGTCGGTGAAACGAGTCAAACACTGATTGTCGATAAAGTCTGAGGCGACTTCCAAGTGCTTGGGCTTGGTTGGATCAGTGGGTTCTTGGTACGGCGGCATGATTCGATAGTCGACGTGCCGTTTGTTTGGTTTCTTTTGGGTTCGCAGCACCGGAGGGATCTTGGCATGTCGGCCTTCAAACCAAGCCAACACTCCAAAATTTAAGGAAGCGGGAATGCCATAAAAGTAATCAAAGCCTTTATCCAAGGGCATGTCCAGCGTTGGCTGAGACCAATCGCGGTTCTTCCATGAATCTCCCGGAAAGTCCATTCCTAAGTGCCACTTACCGACCATCGCCGTGTGGTAATTCTTTTGCTTTAGTAGCGAAGCGATGGTGGTTCGACCGTCTTCGATCAAACATTTGCGTTCCGCACCATAAACACCACGTTTCAGGTGAGTCCGCCATGGATACCGACCGGTCAACAAGCCGTAACGTGAAGGTGTACAAACCGAAGCCGCACAGTGAGCATTCGTAAAGGACAGCCCTTCACTGGCCAACCGATCAAGGTTCGGGGTTTTGAATTTCGCGTCCGGGTTTAGCGCACTGCAGTCACCGAACCCTTGGTCGTCAGTGTAGATCAGAATAATGTTTGGATTGGATACGGGCTCTTGTGCGCGAACGAAAGTGCAGCAACCAAGCGTAAAAATTAAAAGAGCGAGCGCTATTTGCTTTGCTTTGAATTTCATCGTGTTACCTAAAGTTCAGCTTCCGATCTGGTCCGCACGGGTGCCATGTTTACGCGATCAGAAATCGATCAATTTTTGAAAGCTCTCAAGAAACATGCTCACCGGACTTTTCCAAAAACGCGTCGCACGCGTAAGCATGCCGACACTTAGTAGACACTCTTACCTTCAAAGCCGTGAAGCATGGCACCCACTCGACTGACATTTCTATTTTGCGAATGAAACCGACAGGCTGTCGATCATTGGTTTCGATTT
>CAZKTR010000914.1:0-1437 GCA_964555525.1 uncultured Pirellulaceae bacterium | reverse complement strand
GCCCAAGGGTGGCGTCGAAGGTGTGGAACAGCGAAAAGAAAAACGAGCGATCCTTCAGCGTTTGGTTGATCAGGAAGCTCAACTCCAAAAGCTGCTCGGCGAAATTGAGAACGAACGCGAACGTTCCACAAAGCTGGAAGCCACTGCCGAAGAACGCAAGGCTGCCCTTCAGGCTGCCGCTGCGGCATCTGAGAAACTGCAAGATCTTGATCCGCTCTCATTCAATGAAGACCAGACCCGTCGCTACTTGATTGACCAAACTTTGGCCGACAACGGTTGGGAAGTTGGCCCCGGCGAATCGAACACATCGGAAGTTCACAAAGAAGTACTTGTCCCCAACCAGCCGACTAACTCAACCGAAGGCTATGCTGACTACGTTTTGTTTGACGACAACGGCAAACCATTGGCCGTGATCGAAGCAAAACGTACCTCGAAGGATCCGCAAGTCGGTCGCACACAAGCGAAAATGTATGCGGATGGGCTAGAAGAACAGTATGGCCAACGACCAGTCATCTTCTATACCAACGGTTTCGAGACTTACATTTGGAACGATGCGGCTGGTGAATCGTGGCGAAGGGTTTACGGCTTCTATTCCAAAGACAGCCTGCAACATCTGATCTATCAGCGCACGGCCAAGGCACCGCTTTCGGAAGTAACACCCAACGTTGATATTGCCGGACGGATGTATCAAGTTGAGGCTGTACGCCGTGTCGCCGAGCGATTTGCTGAAAAGAAACGGAAAGCACTCGTTGTTCAGGCTACGGGCACCGGCAAGACCCGTGTTTCGATTTCACTTTGCGATGCCTTGATCAAAGCCAAGTGGGCCAAGCGAATTCTGTTTCTTTGTGATCGCAAAGAACTACGGAAGCAGGCCCACAACGCGTTCAAGGAATTCCTTCCTTCCGAACCACGCACGATCGTCTCACGAGCAACAGCCGACGATCGCGATAGCCGCATTTACTTCGCGACCTATCCGGCCATGATGCGAATTTACGAATCATTTGATATTGGATTCTTCGACTTGATCATCGCGGATGAATCACATCGAAGTTTGTACAACCGATACAAGCAACTGTTTCAGTATTTCGACTGTCATCAAGTCGGTTTAACCGCCACGCCGATTCAGTTCATCGGCAAAAGCACTTTTGACATGTTCCAGTGCGAGGGTAAAGACCCGACCGCCAGTTACGAATTCCGTGAAGCGATTGAAAACAATCCGCGTTTCCTGAACCCGTTTGAAGTGGTCACGTTTACGACCAAGTTCCTGCGCGATGGCATTAAGTACGACGAACTGAACGACCAGCAGAAGGATCAACTGGAAGAAGACGGCGTCCTTCCTGCCGATCTTCAATACGAGCAGGAACGTATCGACAAGGCGATCTACAACAAACCGACCAACTGCGAGATCCTTCGCAACCTGATGGAACGCGGCATTCG
>CAZKTR010000913.1:0-1437 GCA_964555525.1 uncultured Pirellulaceae bacterium | reverse complement strand
TCGCTCATCGTCCAACTGGTTTTCATTGCCTTGCATGATTGGATTGGTCGTTTCCGGAGTTGTTCTGTGTGGCATTGTGATTGTAATAGTAGCCAGCAGCATACCCGGATCCCCAAAGGATTCTATCAGCTACCAACTCTCCCTTGACGACCAAGGACAATGGCACCAATTAGCAACCCGGCGATCTAAGTTTAATTGGAGCGATGTCCAACTCCTAACTCGAAACGTTGATGGCAAGGGCGAGTTTAAGAAAGTGGACAAAGACTGGGAACCAGCACAAATTGCGTCGCTCATTAAACTCTCATCCAACTCACCTTACCATTTTGAGCAATTCAGAGGATTAACAATAGTCGAATCTAAAATGGCTGCCAGTAAAGAAATCGTATTAGTAAGTCATCGAAATCGCCTGCTACTATATGACACCAGTAAAGAACTAATTTCGATCGCGACCCCCACCGGAATCTCTAATGCTTGGGAAGATTCCAAGGAGCGATTTACCGGACTCAAAGTCCATGCATGGCAAAAATTTAACGGTTCACGACATAACTTCCTAAGAGCATCCAATCCGCTATTGGTTGATGACAACGGCATGTACCAATTGATTGCAGATGAATGCCGTCCTAAACGCTTGACCAGCGATGGCGGAGCAGACAGAGTGACGCTACTGCTAGGAGAAGAGGATAGTCCAGCCGCAATTTGGGCTCTAGCTGGCGATAAGCTCACGCAATACGAGATTGAACTCGAACCGTCCGCCGAAGGCTTCGTTATCGATTGGAACTACGTCAAAACTGAAGAACGTCTTTTTCTGCCGCCAATTAAGAAAATCCTTGATACTCAATCTTGGCAGATCGAACCACTTAGCCGCAATGAATCGCTTCGTATCGCAAGAACACCAGATGGGCAACATGCCATCATCCGCAACAATAAGTCAACGTTCGTTTCTGATTACGCAGTGCTTAAAGACAACGGAGTCATCAACCCAATAGGCACCTCCCAGCTACCGCAAGTAAGCAGTGGCTTTTTTATGCCAACCATGGCGTGGGCTGTACCGCCGGCCTTGATTACCGCGGTGTTAGCGATATTTAGTCTGTTTTATTCGCTGCCGAACATCGAATCCGCTGGCATGATATTCCCTATCCTATGCCATAGTATCATCGCGGCCGCAGCAACATGGTGGCTCAGCGGACGATACCAACTTTCAAAAAGCGGACGAACAGTGTGGACGATCACGGGCTTGCTACTGGGCTTTGGCACACTGGTCGGCATGGTTTCAATCTATCGCCCCCACCTCAAAGCCGAATGCCCGCGGTGTGGCGAAGACCGCCGCGTCGATCTAGAGTCCTGTGAGCACTGTGGAAAACCGTGGGATCCACCGGAGCAAGAAGGCATCGAAATCTTCGAACATGATCGATCGCTAAATCAACTGGAAACACCATC
>CAZKTR010000912.1:0-1441 GCA_964555525.1 uncultured Pirellulaceae bacterium | reverse complement strand
TCGATGCCGTTAGCACGGCCGTCGCGGGCTCGCACGTGGCAGTTGGTGGGCAAGACGTTTACTTTGAAGGCAATGGAGCGTTTACAGGTGAAACGAGCACCGCAATGCTGAAGGACTTGGGTTGCACTTACGTAATCCTAGGCCACTCAGAGCGACGCAATGTGATCGGCGAATGCGACAAGTTGATCAACAAAAAAGTCCATGCGGCATTGGATGCTGGTTTGGTTGCTGTTTTGTGCGTTGGCGAATTGCTGGAAGAGCGTGAAGCCGGCAAAACCATTGAAGTCGTTAAGTCGCAGTTCGAAGGATCGCTGGCTGGCGTTTCTGCCGAACAAATGAAGCATGTCGTGATCGCTTACGAACCCGTTTGGGCTATCGGAACCGGCAAAACAGCCTCCCCTGAACAAGCTCAAGAAGTCCACGCTGATCTTCGCAAAATCATGGCCTCCCATTACAATCAAGAAACGGCCGACTCAGTCCGAGTGCTGTACGGCGGTAGTGTCAAACCTGCCAACGCCGCCGAGTTGATGTCCCAACCGGACATCGATGGAGCCTTGGTTGGTGGTGCTTCACTAAAGGTGGATAGCTTTACCGGAATCATCGACGCCGTTGCTTAGTAGATTGCTGTCGCTTTGGGCTGACAGCTTTTGTTTAGTAACTTTTATCAATTTTATTTAGAACACAAATCCTCCGTTATCATCAACCGTTGTTTTTAACCTCGACGGCGAACGCGGATTTTTAACCTTAATTCACTAGTGACTTTCAAAATGATCAGTTCGTTTTTATCGCTTGATCTTCCTCAGACTATTCTGCTGGCTGACTTCAACCTAAAGATGTTTGTAATGCAGATGCTGCTATTCGCAGTATCCCTGTGGTTGATCTTTTTGGTGTTGATTCAACGCGGCAAAGGTGGCGGCCTGACCGGTGCTCTTGGCGGCAGTGGAGGAAGTAGTGCCTTCGGTGCAAAAGCTGGCGATGCATTTACCAAAGTCACCGTCGTTTCCGCTGCAATTTGGATCTTCCTGTGCATGTTGACGATCGCTTGGGTCAATCCTCCACCACCGCCTGAACCATCTGCAGCCAACAACGGTGCCGTCATGGGTGGTGCTGAAGGCGATTCTGAAGACGAGTACGACGACGAAGATGATGCTGGCGGCGCAGAAACTGGCGCTGGCGCGATGACTACTGGCGCAGCCGGGGGTTCAAGTTCTGCAACGGGTGCTGGTGAAGCAGACGCAGCAGCATCGGGATCAGGTGCAAACACGGGTGCGGCAGCAGCTAGTTCAGACACTTCAAATGATTTCGTGCCTCCTGGTAGTGGAACCTCAGGCGCCAATGGTAGTGATTCAACTGACGCTGCTCCTTCGACTGAAGTGACACCTTCAGCAGATGTGACACCGTCAACAGGGGTAATGCCCTCAACAGAAGTTGCACCTTCAAC
>CAZKTR010000911.1:0-1444 GCA_964555525.1 uncultured Pirellulaceae bacterium | reverse complement strand
ACCTGCGACACCAGCTTTAGGAAAGCTGTGCTCTATCCACTGAGCTACAGGGGCGAGTGCTTGTTTTGTTTAGGACATAACCGGCCAGTTCTCTAGTTTAGACGAGAAACGCCATCGCCAATTCGTACCTTAGCAAATCGAAGTCGTTTAAGCCATATCCAGAGTTCCCAGAAATGACAGTAGACTTCGATCGATACTAGTCAGCGAGTATCCCGATGAACGGCGAGATGTCCAAAAAGTTAACGAATCCGTTGCCATCGATATCTGCTTCAGCCTGAAATTCCCCAGAGGATAGCAGTGCGATAAATGGTGAAATGTCCAAAAAGTTGACAGAGTTGTCCAAGTTGACGTCGCCCAACAGAGATGAGTCTACTAACGTCACGGTAACCGTCGCGTCAGGATCAAAAAAATCCTCTCCAAAACTCCTGACCGAATTGAGGGCAAAGCTGAACTGCGAACCATCCGCAAGTTGACCTGAAAGTACCACGTCGCGGTCAAAAATGGTAAAAGCTTCACCAGCGGTCAAGCCGGCATCTAACGGCATATTATCCAAAACAAAATTACTGCCAAACAGGTTGATTTGGCTGCCGACGACGACTGGTACCGGAACACTGTCGTCCACGATACCAGCATTCGCGAAAAAAGTACCGTCGAAAGAACCGCCGCTAATATTTATCGTGCTTCCTAAGCCCGCGGTGAAACCGTCTCCTACAATTCCGCCGCTGATATTCACCTCGCTTCCAAATCGGGCATCGAAAAAGCTACCCACGCTACCACCACTGGCGTTTATTACGCTGCCGGAATTAGCGTCAAAGCCAATCCCCAGCATACCGCTAGAGATGTTTACCTCACTACCTGAATGGGCATTCGCGAAAGAGTCTAGCGTTCCGCCAGTGATGTTTAACTCGCCGCCAGAGAACACGTCGAATTGAGTGCCTATTGAGCCGTCACCAAAAAGGTTTAGCTGTGTGGCCAAGCCATCCCCCCCGATACTGGCAGGGTCGGCAAAGTTTGAGACAATGTCTGGACTTGGCGGTACGTTGATAACGGTATCAAAAACCTGGGCGACAACCGGAGCTGCAAATAAAGTCAACCCGACCAAAGGTAGCGAGAACCGCATGATCATTCTTTGTGTATTCATATCTCTAGTCTAGCACGACAAATGCGGCTACAAGACCTAGCGGATCGTAGAATACTAAAATAATTCTCACCATGCAAAACTGTGACGACAACTCGCCGTATCGCTATTTGCAAAGGATTTGGCGTCTGCGAATTGATGCCACTCCAATGCCGGTGATCCAAATAATCAGAAGCGATGACGGCTCTGGTACAGCAGCGGTTTGTTGAACAAAACTGACGTTGTCGATGCCAATGTTGTCGCTACTGGCGCCCAGTCCGGTCAAATCAATCTCAATCGACAGGCTGTTTGCAAATATACCATCGA
>CAZKTR010000910.1:0-1446 GCA_964555525.1 uncultured Pirellulaceae bacterium | reverse complement strand
AAAGTACGATCGCGCCGGTTGGCTGCTGAACGTTTGAGTCAGAGCCCTGGATTCTATGATCGATCAAATATTTCTGTAATGTACGACCACCGCTATTTGGATCAAAACATGCGTAACCCACAGGGCATGATCCAGCGAGCGTGTACTTTGTGCGGTGACTGCATCAATGGTTGCAACGTTGGAGCAAAAAATAGCTTGCAATACAACTACTTGCCGATTGCTAAGCACAACGGCACCGAGATGTATACGCAAGTCGAAGTCACGTCGATCGAAAAGATGGATGGCTACTATCGAGTAAACATGGTTTACATTGATGATCAATACGAAAAAATCACTCGACACCCAGTCAGCATTAATTCAAAAATGGTTGTCTTGGGGGCCGGCAGTCCAGCCAGTGCTGGAATTTTGTTGGATTCACAGAACGATCAGTTTCAGTTTTCGGCCGCCTTGGGGACCGGTTGGTCAGGCAACGGCGACACGATCGGTTTTGTGACAGGGTTACCATCAGGAACGAACATCGGTGGTTTCGGAGCTTACGATCACGCGGGGCGTCCGGGTGTTGGACCGACGGTGCAAACGTCGTTGAATTTTTATCAAAGCTACGAGTTGCGACGGCGGTTGTTAATTCAAGACTCCGCGATTCCAAGCGGCGTTTCGAATTTGTTTACGGCTTTGCTGGGCGATGTTGATTTGAACAACTCGATGGCGATGTTAGGCATGGGGCATGACGATGCGGTTGGCAAATTGGTCAAAAAGAACGGTCGATGGCAAATCAGTTGGCCAGGGCATAAAGACGGCGAGTATCGGCAGATGGTGTTCCGCGAGTTCGAACGGTTGGCTCAGGCTCACGGCGGGCGCTACAAAAGGCTCAAGGCGTTCGGAAACAACTTGGTTACAGTTCATCCGCTAGGTGCTTGTGGTATGTCGGACCATCCGGGTTATGGAGCCGTGAATCATTTAGGCCAAGTTTACAATGGTCTTGGTGGAGGCTACGTTGATCCGAGGACCGGAGGTCCTGCCGTGCACCACGGGTTGTATGTCTCCGACGGTTCGGTGGTACCAACCGCGTTGGGCGTGAATCCGTACATGACGATCGGCGCCCTAGCGATTCGAACGGCCGAGCATATCGTTGCTAACCCGAACCATGCTGATTTGTTTGCATAAAGGTTTGTGTTGACAAGTTTGTAGTACCGGCTTTAGCCCAGCAATTCCGCTTAAAGGCGGTACTACGAGCTATTCGCTTGCACTACGAGCTATTCGCTCACGGACAAATGCAGGGGCCGTGGTTTGCAGTGGCTACCTTTTGAATAGGCTCTGTCTTCAAAACTGAAGCAGAGTAACAGCCGTTGATAAGCCTGGCTTCAAGTGGAGTGAATCGAAATTCGACGACTGATGTTTGGCTCGCAGCAATCTCGGCTTGCTGAGCGTGGCCGATGGTCCAACCTG
>CAZKTR010000909.1:0-1448 GCA_964555525.1 uncultured Pirellulaceae bacterium | reverse complement strand
ATCCACGAGTCATCAAGGCCATCCCCATCCTTGGCTGCATGAACTCAAACGTAGGTTTAGGCACTTTGTCTTGGCCGTGCAGCTGATAGGAGCACAGCTGAGACCACAGCATGCTGATCCCGGCACATCTTCGAGCATGAACTTCTTATCTACGACAACATGCAGCAGAATAGACAGGTTGATAGCATCCAGCTTGCTGCGAATTACTGCGTGCAAGGGACCGTGAACCCATGAAAACTGCAGCTCAGCACACCTATGAGCACATGCCAGCTTTGCGTGGGCCACACATCCTGCAGAACTGGGCTAAACCCATACGACGAACCTTGATTATGTACATGTATCTGCTGCCCATGATCCCTTTGCGCGGGACTCTCTGTTGGATGCAAGTCGTCCCGGAAGAATCCTCCTTCCGTCTCCTCAAGCTGCCGATTTTCTGTCAGAACCGGCGACTGATGCTGTGCACTATGCGCAGGGGGTGCATAGGAAGGTGCTTGCGATGTCCCTACAGCGAGCAGAGCCTGGAGCTTTCTCTTCTTTGACTCTACCTCTTGAACTTGATTCATGGCTGAGCAACCAGCTGAAGAGCAAAGCATCGTTGTCTCTATACCTCATGAAGAATGAGTTCCTGACAGTTTCTGGAGCCTTGTGCCTTGTTTCTATTCACGCAGCGGTCTGGCCAAAGTTGGCACATGGTCCATTGCATGGCATGTGGCAGGCCTAGCTAGAGCTAGCTTGCGCTAAGCCACGGGGCGATAGCGCAGCATGAAGCAAAACAGAAGAAAACGACAAGCCTAAGAAGGCCTGATCATCCGCAGTATGCTGTATCAGTAGGCTATGATGGCGACCGAAACTGTCAGAACGACCTCTTTGTACTAATGTTTACAGACTTCGAACATTCAACGCCAGTACAGTACGCAACCCTGGAGAGCCTCCTGAGGCTGTGTATAGCATGGCTCAGTCAGTCAGCAATCAATCGCTTTCAACCCGAAGTAGGGGACAACAACTGAAAGAAGCCATCGCCTTCTTTTCGGCGTGTGCAGGAGCAAGGCGGGCACACATAGAGCAGCACTTCGAATGGAGGCTTGTTGTCTGCAGCTGCTGTAGACAGTTTGGGCAGTCAGGCCTGCCCCCACCCCCAGGTGCAGCGCTTGATTCACTCAGTCCGACTGAGTCGTCATAAGCCTGACACAGCACATAGCTGGGCAGCTATCTGGTGTAGCCAGTTGGTCACAGGGCCATGCTAGTTACAAGCTGCTCAAAATGGTGCGGCTACATGAGCATTGCTTCCCTTCCACAGCGGCTTGCGATCACGGGTTGGAGTTTGCATCCAGAGGCTTCTCCTTTATGCCTCATCGTCAGGTTCACGGCTGCCACGTGTGCGGCGTGTGCTCCTACCTGTGACGTGCACGCGAGCCGGGACGCTGTCGCGTGTACACCTGGTGGTGCTG
>CAZKTR010000908.1:0-1452 GCA_964555525.1 uncultured Pirellulaceae bacterium | reverse complement strand
GTTGGTGGGGCACTTAACTTGGACGGCGGAGATCTTGGGCGGACGGCTTTAGCAGTTGACAGCGTTGTAAACATCAGTGGAGGCACAGTAGGAGACGGATTTAGTGCCTTTCAAGGTAGCGAAGTGAACATTGATGGAGGAACGATCGGTGTGAGGGGGCAAGTTTATGACAGCACCGTAGACATCTCTGGAGGAATCATTGGAAAAGGATTTCGGGTCGAGCGTAGCACGCTTAACATCAGCGGTGGAAGTATCTTAAATGATATTTTTTCTGGAAGTTCGCTTCTTATTTCTGACGGAAGCGTTGCAAATATTAGTGGTGGAGACTCAGATGAGATTCGAGTTAGTTCTGGAAGCGAACTCAATTTTTCCGGAGGATTTACAACCTTCATTACGTTAGATGATGACAGCCAACTTAGTGTCAGCGGTGGCACTACCGGTGTTGGCGCGCTGGATAATAGCAATGTTGATATCAGCGCAGGCGATATTGCGTTTATATTTGCATCTGGCAACAGTACAGTTAACTTTCGCGGAGGATCCGTTGCAGGTTCCGTCCGTGCCTCTGGCTCGTCTACGATTAACATCAGTGGCGGAAACGCTGGAAATGACTTTGGTGGTGGTTCTGGTACGATTAACGTCAGCGGAGGAATTGTCGGAGACGGCGTTGATGCTTCATCGAGCACGATTAACATCAGCGGAGGAAGCGTTGGAAATGATTTTGTTGCCGACTTCGGCAGCGAGATTAACATTAGTGGAGGCCAAGTCGGAAATGATTTTCAAGCTGAAAACAACAGCCTGGTTAATATCAGTGGTGGTGAAATAGGCTTTGGTTTCGATGCCCGTGCCGGAAGCGAGGTCGCTGTCAGTGGCGGCGCATTGGGAGACCAATTTACCGCTGACACTGGAAGCACCGTCAATATCAGTGGCGGCGCATTCGGCGACGAATTTACCGTCAATGCTGGAAGCACGGTCGAAATCAGCGGCGGCAATTTTGGGTCCGGATTCGCTGCGAGATTTCCCGGAACGAACATTGTATTACAGGGCGGCGAATTTAGATTAAACGGTATTGATATCCCTGCTCTCTCCGGGCTCCCGCTCGGTACCGATGGCGTTCTGACTGGAGTTTTGGCTGATGGATCGTCTTTCATTTTTGCCAACAATAGCGAGGATTTCTTAAACAATATTACACTTTCGAGCGTTGCCCTGCCAACGCTGGATGTGACGCCTATCGTTGTCGACACGGCTTCTCCAGGCTTGCCTTCGGGCTTGCGGGCTGGTCAAACGCTCACCCTGCAAGATGATGGCGTTCTAGGAAACAATTTTGAAATCGTCGACGCGTCGGTCAATGTCAATGGGGGAATCGTTGGCGATGGATTTGGCGCAGCTAGAAGCACGGTCAATGTCGAAGGCGGAAGCATTGGCAATTCATTTGATATCCACGCCGGAAGCGTT
>CAZKTR010000907.1:0-1452 GCA_964555525.1 uncultured Pirellulaceae bacterium | reverse complement strand
TTAGTTTTACTGTTCCTAAAGACGAACTCGATGCGGCTCGCGAGGCGGTCGCCGGTACACTTGAGGGGCTTGGGTGCGAGCTGATGCCGTTCGACGATAATGTTTCCAAAATTTCTGTCGTTGGAATGGGGATGGCTGAAAAGAGCGGCGTCGCGAACAGAATGTTTCGGAGGTTGGCTGAAGGCAACGTAAACATGAACATCATCACGACCAGCGAAATCAAGGTGTCGGCGTTGGTGAGTCGAGATGTTGCTCGGGATGCGTTGAGAATTGTTCACTCCGAATTTGGTTTGGACAAAATCGAACCGACTCCCGGCACCGAAGAGGTGGCCGAGCGAATCGCACTCAGCCCAGAAAAAGTAATCCAACAGTTGCAAGGGCTGGGAATGGAAGACCTTGCGATTGACGAGATTTCTTTAGATGACACCCAGTCATTGGTCATAATGAATAAAATTCCAAACAAACCAGGCGTTGCGGCCAAACTGTTTGACCAGATTGCTGATGCGGGTGTGTTCGTCGATATGATTGTGCAGAGCCATGCCAGCGAGGATGTGGCCGACATCGCGTTTTCGGTTAACCGTAAAGACTTTGAAAGTGCAGTTGCCACGGCTCAGGCTGTATGTGACCAGTTTGGCTGTGAGGGAGTCGCTGCGAAACCGGAGATTGCTAAGCTGTCGGTTTCTGGCGTGGGTTTGCGAAGTCATACTGGTGTGGCGATCGGAATGTTCGAAGCACTGGGAAAAGCCGGAATTAACTTGGACGCGATTAACACCAGCGAAGTTCGGGTGAATGTGATTGTGGATGGTTCTAGTGGTAAAGCGGCTGAGGAAGCGTTGAAGCTGCAGTTTGCAAGTTCAATGCGGTAGCGATTACTGGTCACTTTTACGATTGGTCTCATTTTAGAGTCGTTCGATTGATATCGAAGGCTAAAGGATAAAAACTCGATGGACTCCTTGCATTTTTGTATCGCGGTAGTGCCGCTGTCGGTTTACCTGTTGATGATGGGGCTGCTGAATTTGCGTCGGCATCCGTTTGTAACTACTGGTGCGCGTGACGCAGCAACGTTAGGGATTGGAGTGGTTGGTTTCGTGATCGCGGGGCCCATGGAATTGTTTTTCCCCGAAGGGGCGGCAAGTCAGTTCGGCGCTTGGGTTTGGCTTTCGCTGATTGTCTTTTACGGTTTATGTGTGTCGCTGGTCGTGTTACTGATGCGGCCGCGGTTGGTGGTTTACAACGTGGCGTTGGAGGAACTACGGCCGATCTTGAGTAAGATTGCGATGGAGTTGGACCCCAAGAGCCGATGGATTGGCGATGCCTTGGTCATTCCAAGATTGAAGATCCATATGCACGTGGAAGCGGTCGAGTTGTTGCGGAACGTGCAGATGGTGGCCGGTGGCAATCAGCAGAGCATGGAGGGCTGGTTACGGGTCGAGCGAGAACTAAAGCAGCATT
>CAZKTR010000906.1:0-1460 GCA_964555525.1 uncultured Pirellulaceae bacterium | reverse complement strand
AGCCAGTATGCGATTCGTTCCCCTTTGAGGATCGCGCGGGCGTCGGTTTCTGGAACACTGGTGTCGTAAGTGCCTAGTTGCTCGATGACTCGGCCATCACGGGGAGCTCGAGCGTCCATTGCACATACTCGGTAGAACGGACGGTGAGTCCGGCCCATCTTTTTTAGTCGGATTTTTACTGCCACTTTTTCCTCTTGGGTTGGGGTAACTGAATCGTGTAGACCGTTCAAACGGCCTCTTCGCTGGGAAGATGAACCAAAGTTGGTTGAGCCTTTTCACATACACAACATTTTTCTGTGCGGCGGGCTCGTTTTGGAAGCCGCACATTGTATTGGCTGATCGGCAGTTTGACGATACAGATTGGCAATTTCTGGGGAAAAACGCCAAGAGTTATCCAATCAGTCGATTGATTGGGTTGGGTTCAGCTTTTCGCGTCAGAATTGACCCTTGCCTGCCACTGCCCCATGGCCAAAGCACTCCGAATCAGGTGGCTGCACCATTGCTGATTTCCGGCGTAGAAGCGTTTGAGCCAAAACCGACGATATTCGGTTTTGGCCTCGGTTTTTAGCTGATTTGTGTCCGCTGGCCAGCTTTCTCCTTTTAAAACCAAGTTTCGCCCTTGGCCGACAAAGTAGTCATAAACGTACTTCGTGGTCGCTCGATCGCTCGGGATCAGGTGCTGCACGGTCGCTCCGGGCACCCAGCGGCCAGCGTGCCCGCTGGCCAGTAGACGCCGCATGAGTTCCAGTTCGTCTTCGCCCAGCACCGCATCGGCTCGGCGGCCCAGTTCGGTATTGAACGGATTGGCTCGTTGAACCTCCCCGCGGACGGCAAAGTTGGCTCCGTAGGCAAGCCGATCGACGGTGAGCTCAATCGGTTGGTCGCCAAGCTGCCGAGCCGCGAAGCAACCTGAGAGCGATTTCCAGTTGTCTTGGATCCATTTAGGTTTGCCGTCGATGAAGAAGGGCTCGATGTGACTGCCCCAAAATGAAACGTCTTGTTGTTGGTTAGCGGCGTCTATGTACCTTACGGCCCAGTCGGGATCGACCAAAACATCGTCGTCGGTCCAAATGATCAGATCACCTTGCGAGGCATTGATGGCTTTGTTGCGAGCAAAGGTGTGGCCTTGTTGCTGTTCGATGGCGGCGACGGTTTTGTGAGTTTGCCCAAAATTGGAATTCGCAAATGCCTCGATCACCGCTTGCGTTTCATCGGTCGATCGGTTGTCGATCACGACTGCCGTCAACTGAACGTCTGCCGGTAGGTTTAGTTTGCTGAAGGAATCAAGCGTCCGGCGCAACAGGCCGGCGCGGTTCCAAGTGCAGATCGCGATGTCGACTGTTTTGATGGGCATGGATGGTAATGGCTGATTGCCTGGGATGGATTTAACGCAAAGCCGCTAAGGCGCAAGGACGCAAAGAACGTGTCCGAATGACTCTTTGCGCCTTCGCGTCTTTGCG
>CAZKTR010000905.1:0-1461 GCA_964555525.1 uncultured Pirellulaceae bacterium | reverse complement strand
CACCGATGATCGGATGGGCCATGTGATTGAAGTGCCGACGGATCTGATGCTTGCGCCCGGTGAGCGGCCGAATCAGCGCGAGTGAATAGCGACTGGTCGGGTACTTGCCCGCGGAGTACGGAACCTCCCACTGCTGCAGGCAAGTGAACCGAGTCGTGGCAGACTGAGCGGCTTTGTCCTGTTGTGCTTGCCGGTCGACGATTCGATCGTGCTTCTCCACCAACGGCTCATCCCACTCGCCATTTACAGCGACAAAGCCCCGTACGATCGCATGATACGTTTTCTCAACCGTACGTTGCTCGAATTGTTTACCCACGGCGGTAGCGGTTGCCTTGTCTAACGCAAACAACAACACACCCGATGTCGGGCGGTCAAGCCGGTGGACAGGAAAGACAGGCTGCTGAATTTGGTCGCGCAGTCGTTGCATCGCAAATTCGGTTGCATGAACATCCAGTCGACTTCGATGCACCAGCAAGCCCGTAGGTTTATTGATCGCGACGAGCGATTCGTCTTGAAAGACAATTTCAAGCGCGGCGCTTGAGTCTTGGTCGGACGAGTTACGATCGTTGACAGGAAAGCCGTTCACGGTGATGCCGCTTTAGCTTTTGTGGAATTGAGCTCGGAAGACATCGTGTTCACCTTTTCGCATACGTCGTTCAAAGTGCGTACGATAATCCATGTCATGTTCCGAAGGGGTTTCGGGGACGTGAATCGGCGGCGACATGTCGGTGTTTTCGGCCATGATACCGATGGTTTCTTCGAAGTACTGTTCCACGTCGGTCCAAAAGTGAAAGATCCCGCCGGGCACGAGCACACGTTGGATATCCTTCACGACCTCTGGCTGGATGACTCGTCGCCGACGATGGCGTTCCTTCCACCACGGATCGGGAAAGTAAACGTGAACCGCGACCGCACATTCATCCGGTAGGAATTCACGGAAAAACTTCAAACCGTCGCCGGAGAGCATATGAGCGTTTTTACGTTCATTTTTGGCGAGCCTGTAAGCGGCGAAGCGGCAATACTTTTTCGCGATCTCATTGCCCAAGTAATTTCGCTCGGGCACTCGACCGGACTCGTTTAGAACAAACAGTCCTTTACCGCTGCCGATTTCAATTTCCAGGTCCGCCGTTTGCTCGAACAGCGACTGAGGACAGAAGGGAGCTTCGATATCTTCCACGAATGAAAGGTGCTGGCTGAAGTCAACCGTTGGATCGAGTTTAGGAAGCGTACGACGGCCCATGGTGGATCTGTAAGCAAGAGTTAACGAGGGGTAATCAAAAACAGCTTGAACCGAAGTTCAAGCTGTTAAATTTTTTTCTGCGGTCAGGCGTCCGATAAAACCTACCGGTTACCTATCGGAGCTATCGAGTTCAATCAGAAACTACGGAGTTCAATTAAAAACTACGACTAAAAACTACGGAGTTTTGATTTTCTTGTTCTTGATCTTACGTCCACGGTTGT
>CAZKTR010000904.1:0-1467 GCA_964555525.1 uncultured Pirellulaceae bacterium | reverse complement strand
AGTCAAAAACGAAACTGACGCGTTAAAAACCGACATCAAATCGCCCGGAAGTTTGGGGACAACCACAAAGTTAAACTAGGCAAAAAACGATCGAAAACAAACGGTGTCAAACTGAGCAAGATGGCTTCCAATTTGTGGGTGTCCCTAGGTGCTATGTCCTTAACTCAAAAGAAGGATCGAATTGAAGTTGCAGAGGGTGATCCTAAGGGAACAAGATTAGCCAGGGGAATTGGCATCTCCATTCATTTCATCCTCAACGGTAGTGGCACACATAAAGATCCACCCTGCTGCTGCGACAAGTTTAAAATTATTCAAGTCGTAACAACCGACAATATAACAGATCGACGTGGACTTCCCAGCTATGTCGACAACAATAACAATCATACTAGTCCCTTTTATGCCGATGGATTTCCAAGTGCTGGCAAGGATGGTCGCCATAGAATACCGTTGCATTACCCGAATGGCATGGATCCCAAAGCCGCCTATCGCTCAGCAACTGGTAGTAGAATTGAAACAACTCATTCAATTTATGATCGCCCATTTCGACCGCGTAGAGTGGAGGGGACAAAATGGTCAGCCGAAGCTTGCGTTGTTTGCGTAAGGGATGGACAACCGGACAAGATTCTGGAATGCGTATCCTATGGTTACACTCGAGCAGCTGGAAAAAGAACCAAGCCGGTTGTGCGTGGTGACGTAACGTTTGATGACCCCTCAACTTCCTTTTTAAATGCATTGATAAATGACCCCTCCACAGAAGGCTATAGTTTTGAACCTCAGCCGGACTAACAATTAGTTTGCGAGCTTGCCAAATGCAATTACAAGAAAGTTGTGGGCGCTAGTGAAGAATTACTTGCCGATTAATGCGAGAGAGTAACAACGTGACTTTCTCTTTTAAGCGCCTTCTGAGCGGAAGTGCCCAAGCTTGGCGTATTTCGCTAATTTTTTTTCTGACCGAAAAATGTATCGTGAAAAAAGAACGCTTCTGGCGAATGAGACTCTTGACTTATTTTGGGGTTATCTCAACTTTCTGTCTTGCTGCTTTTGTTTTTGCTAACTTCCTTCGAACGTCGCATGTAGAAGCCAACGCGATAGCAGCCTTGCGAGATCAGGGTATTAAAGTTCATTACTGTTTCGACTATGAGATTGAAGCCTATGAAGCAATGGAGAAGGAAAATGAACCTGAACCAATTCCACCAGGGCCAAACTGGCTCAAAGCTATTTTCGGCGAGATGGTATTGGCTAGAGTTGAAACAGTCGAACTCAAGGGGGATTTTAAGACGCTCGACGACTGTCGTGAATTCTTGGGGGATTTTGCTCACCTCAAGGAGCTTGACATTAGTTCCAGGGCTTTGGTAAACGTTGATGCGATAAAACACCTGACGGAGTTGGAGGTTGTCAGAATTTCAAAGTGCCATGGTTTAGCGAATTTGGATTCACTCGGAGAAGTTAAATCTCTGCAAAAACTAG
>CAZKTR010000903.1:0-1468 GCA_964555525.1 uncultured Pirellulaceae bacterium | reverse complement strand
GAAAGCGTCTTGTTTGAATGTTGAGGTTCTTCGCCACGGTAGTTCTTGGGTAAATATGTTGGAATGCCCCTGTCGCCTGGACAGACCCCCATCTTACCACGACGTAACCAGGGTGAGGATCGCTTTGCCGTGTTTCTGCGGAACGAAAGGCGACTATGAGAGTGGTCGTAGCTGGGCTCGCCAGAGTTCAGGGGCCTTACTGTACCGCATCCCGAAGTCTGGCGACTCCGGCTACGCGTAAAAAGTGTCAGCCTCGGAGCGAAAGGCGACGATGCCGCCTCAAGGCGTAGGTGGCGACAGTTGCCTCTGGGCCTGTCTTACGCGGTGGTGAAGGGGCAACGCTTTTTATTGTGGCGGCCTTTAGGATTGACAACCACGAAATACACGAAAAAAACGAAAGACAGGGGCGAGGTTTAAGGATCTCGGGTCAGCTGATTTCTGGTTGTTTGGTTTTCGTGTATTTCGTTTCTTTCGTGGTTGAAAAGTTGCAGAGAGCTGGCTGGCTTGTGTCGTGTGCGCATAACGTTTTCCCTTGGTCGGTGCGGAAGACCGGCTGGAAGCACCGTCGCCACCTCCTCCGGCCTGAGGGTACTACAAACACTTCACGTAAAAAATGGCCGCCTCGCCGTTAAACTCGGTCGCCTAGTGGCGGGTTGTCAAACGGTTTGGTCGGCCAGCAGCAGGGCTCTCTGTCGATCGTTTTGGCTTTAGATCCAAATATCGGAGGTGCAATCGCCACCGGGAAATCGAATCTCGTGTGCGCGTGTAGCACCGCCCGGTTCGGCACCGAAATCAACCATGAAGTCCTTGTTCAACTTCATGCCTCCACTGTCGGTGTTGCAATCTATCTTTAGCAGGTACGAACCGTTCTTGGTCATGTCAGGATAAAACTGATCGTCCCAAGGACCGTACAGCGAATTGGTCACGTACAGCCGCTGGCCGTCAAGGCTGAGCTGCAGCATCTGCGGACCACCTTCGAGCTTCTTGCCGTTCATCTGGACTTCCTTCCCAATCAACCCTCCGAGCCAGACCTGGCCCGTCAATTTCGGATTCGCTGGGTCACTCACATCGTATTGACGTAAGTCACCGTGCAACCAGTTTGAAAAATACAAGAAACGGTCGTCCATCGAAAGCACCAAATCTGTAATCAAACCAGGGACCGGAAACGGAATTCCTTCCTTTTCAATCGATTCGACTGAGATAACTTTGTCAGCAGTCCACTTGTCATCCTTTTTGTACCAGTGCCACATGGTGCTGCTGAGCGCGGCGCCGACGAATCCATGAATACTGTTAGGATCGTGATGGAAACGGACTTCTAGCGGGATCAGGCCTGTATCGCCGAGATCCAGAGTTTGGGTAATCTTTCGTTCCTTCCAATCCCAAAAATGCAATTGCCGGCCGTACTTGCCGGCCGCAACGTCCTTCGGGTTGAAACCTTGGGACACGGTATTTGGCGATCCCCATTCAC
>CAZKTR010000902.1:0-1470 GCA_964555525.1 uncultured Pirellulaceae bacterium | reverse complement strand
GTGTACGTTCATGTACCATACTCGTTGAGTTGTTATGTAAAGCACTGTACAGCTTCTTTCAACCGGGCAGGAAGACAACGGGCAAACAGCCCCCAAAACATCAATCAGGCAAAAGTCTAGAAGTATCCACTATCCATCTAATGGTCCAGCAACACCATCATGAAAGTCTATGTGTTGTAAACGATATACAGTGTTTTGTAGAGTGAAGGGTTGGTGCCCGAACTGTCTACACTTGCAGCGGTACTGCCACCAGCCGAGCATTGGACAGCGCACCTGTGTTCACACCATACTCATGCACTATGAATGGTGCTTGTTGATGTCGGCGGGATCAAGGCATAAGTAACCAAAGTGCTATTGTGGGGTCTCCTGTGTGTATCTCGGTGTGGAGAGGAGAGGTGTTGATAACTATGCTGTCAGCACCTCTTCCACCTGCGGAGTTCAGCAGCATGGCTGCGAACTACAAAGTCCTTCGTTACAGCACGCTGAATGGTTTTGGCTACTGGCGTTGGTTTACACCTGGACGGTGAGGTAGTTGCTGCACACCGCCTCTGTCCCCGGACAGCTGTACAGCTGCAGGCGTGCCTGGATTCGGAAGAGGTGAGCAAAACATGAGATGCCGCCAGGTGCTGCTGTAAAATCGAAATTGGTAATGGAACCTTGACTTCTTGTAGCCTGATAGAATTGGTCAGGGCACATTGTTGAATTCCGAGTGGTCTTTCGGTCAATCAGCAGCTCAAGGCCGAAGCTCCATGGAGAGCAGCTAGCTCGCGTCCAACCGCTACTCTGGATGTAAGGCATGCGTGTTGTGATCAAACAACAGAACGACGATATTGCCTTAATTCTCAACCAACAGCTGCCGTGAGCTGGAGGAGGCGTGAACAGCAGTTCTCCACGTTGCTGTGCCCCGTTTCTCTGAATAATGGGCAGGCTCATTCATCAGCTACCTAATGAAGATCCTGCACGGCTGTCCAGAGTGCTAGATGCGAAGTATCGGTGTATCGGGGTGTGTTTGGTTCCGGTGGTTGGATGCAGTACACGATACACCGAACACTTGGCCTGTTGATGTGACTCGTATTGATAAAATTGCGACTTCGGATGTACTGCGCAGGTGGACGTAGATACATTGAAGCAACAGGCATTGGAGAGGAAAGCTGGAGAGGATGCGGAAAAGCAGCTCGATTTGTGCGGTTCTCCAGCTCTCCACCCCAGGCAACGCAGCAAACAGCTGCAAAATTTGTAGTGCAAAGTTGTGGCAGTATTCAGGGAGTGGGGCCGCATTGCAAGCTCTTATGATAAACAGTTGCGTTCGGCTGACCAGAATGCGACCTCCATAAAGGCAGATGCCGTAAGGGATGAGCATTCGTTTAGAAATGAGTACCAGCTCAGGCATACTAGGCGGGAATGGGATTTGAACAGGCCAGACGCTAAGCTGTTGGACAGACCAGCACGTGAAGGTGATGAGGATGAGCG
>CAZKTR010000901.1:0-1471 GCA_964555525.1 uncultured Pirellulaceae bacterium | reverse complement strand
GGACGTTATCTGGCTTAAACAAATGCAATCATTGCTTCCAAAATTTGTTCTCGTGCTGCTCGTTTGCGTCTGCGGGTGTGACTGCGACCGAGGCACAACCAAACTCGCAAGCATCGATAACAGTGTCTCGAACGAAACCGACACGAGCCAGTACGATGCGCCCCCCACTGAAGAAGCCCCCGATTCACCTGTCCCATCTGTGTCCGCTTCATCTGTCTGGTCAGATCCGTCCGCCGCCGTTGAAGAAGCGGCCCCCAAAATTAAACCGGGATTCTATCCTTTTCTATCAGGGTTTCGGTTCAATAGTGATGGGGACATCATTGTCGAAGAGGGGGCAGCAGGCGGTGTCGATGAATATGCCCATTTTTCAAATGTGCTTGCGGCGTCAGATGCCAGTATCCATCTCGATGGCCTTTCCGGAATCCAGTGGTACGACAGGAAATTGCAAACACGATCGAAACTTGAGGACATCAATGACGCAAGACCACTATTGGCATCAATCGAAAGAAAGCACCTAGTAACCATATCCCTCGGTAAGGCGGGGTGGGAGAAAGAATCTGAATACATCGCCAAAATTGCTGGGTTTGCTGATGAACTGGGATTTGGTATGACAGTTGTGACTATGGATAATTCCCAAGGTTTGTTAATCTCAGAAGTGATTCAACATTGAAACTGAGATCGCCAGATAACAATGCGATGGACCCAAGTCGCATTTCACGTCGGTTTTAATGTTTAGTTTATTTGCTGCGACTGGGTCATCGCGGACGTTATCCGGCTCAGAGAAAATTATGCAGTTTTCAGTCAGCAGATGGGAGCAATTGAAACTGTGGGATTACGGTTGGTTCGACGTATCAACCTTTACCGTTTCAAACGCCGCAAATTGCGATGCTAATGCCGTACTTGATGAATTTTGCAAATCGCCAATATTTGCTCGGTCATTTTGCACGCGTCCCGATCCTTGGGGTGCAAAATTGGTAACGCATGGCCCGTTCTTTCTCAAAACATTCTCGTCCGACTGGTATCATAGTGTCCAACCTAACGAGTTGCGCAACTCGGTTCATCACGCGATCGCTCGGCATGATTTTAAACCGCCTTTAACTCACAATCAGCGGGCGTTCGTAAATAGATTCGCAGATTCTCCGCAGACAAATTATGCATGGCACCTAAATGCACCTGACAATATTGAGATACGAGTCGAACACCACTTTATATGGTGGGCTTTTGATGAATTCATCTCTTACAATGAAAACGCACAGAACCTTACCGTCGGAGTGGTCGGGTACGATTAGACAAACGCCGGATAACAATGCGTTGATCCCAAGCCGCAACAGACCGGCCCTTTGAGGTCTACGCGGATAGCTTCGCTATTGTATCCGCTCCGACAATTTCGACATCACCCGCGTCTGGGATAACGCGGACGTTATCCAGACTGAGTTATGCGGTATTCTCTGCGAACATTTCTGCTGGGCGC
>CAZKTR010000900.1:0-1475 GCA_964555525.1 uncultured Pirellulaceae bacterium | reverse complement strand
CGGTTGTCCGGACTTCGCCACTGGCCAATCGTGTCGCGTCGGCGACGGCTTCGTCAAGGGTTGCAAAACTCAACTCTCGCCGTTGAGCGGTGGTGTTCATGTTACTGGCTTTCGTTTCGGTGTTGTTTGCAATCAGTCTTCAAGTGTAGCAAATTTTAATAGAAGGTATCAGGCGGTGGGGGCACGGTTTGGTTGGGGTTTTTCGCAGGGGTTGTCGTAAAATTTGGCGTAGGCGAAGGAGCCCTCGCGGATGAAAATGCAGGGCCAATTCTACGTAGATTAACACGGTCAGGGGACGCAACGTACCCAACCCCCAAAAGTCTTTTCGCTAACGGTATAAATATTATTTCATAGATGATACTGGTGTTGACGGTGGCCGTTCAGGTTGTAGGGTACGGCTATCGATTTGTTATTGTCTTGTTTTCTAGAATAAGGCATGCGAACTGTTTTTATTTAGCCCGTCGGGAAATCGCGATTCTGGGCATTTTGCCAGCACACTTCAAACCCAAATTTAGCTATGCCTTTATTCAAAAACATTTCACTTGCACGTTTCTACTCGACCAATAACAAACAGTCGCGAGCCTCACAGGCCAAAGTAAGCAAAGACTATCAAGCTTTAGAGAGCCGCCGTGTTCTTGCGACTATCTTTTTAGACACGACCTCGGGTGACTTGTTCATTTCTGGCGACGCTGGTAACGATGTCGGTTCGCTGGTCGCTTCGGGCAATCAGGTTGAGGCCAGTATCGCTGGAGCGCCGAGCCAGACTTTTAACGCTAGTGCTGTTAACAACGTGTTTTTTATTGGTGGTGCTGGCAACGATAGACTAACCAACGACACGAACATTCCTGGGTTTTTCTTTGCGGGGCCTGGTAATGATACATTGACTGGGGGCTCCAATGACGACTTCATTATTGGTGATGGTGGATCTGACATGATCAATGGTGGTGACGGTGACGACACACTCATTGGTGGTTTTGGTGACGATACTATTTTTGGCGGCGAAGGTGACGATTCAATCTTTGGGTCCGCTGACGTTAACACCCTGCATGGCGAAAATGGGGATGATATTATTTTTGGTGGTGACCAAGTCGACACGATCTTTGGTGGAAATGGTATCGATCAAATCTATGGCCTTGCTGGTGATGATATTTTATCAGCCGGCGATGGGGGTGTCGCAGGAACCCCAGGCATTGACCAAGCGGATTTAATCTTGGGGCTCGATGGGGATGATACAATCACTGGCGGAAATGGCTTGAATGTGCTGTGGGGCGGAGAAGGCAATGACACCATTACTGGTGGCGATTCTGCTGAAAATCGATTGCATGGCCAAGGCGGTAACGACATACTCACTGGCGGCAATGGCTTCGATTTCATCCGAGGGCTTGAAGGAGAGAATACAATTGACGGTCGAGCCGGTAATGACTTGATCATCGCGGGGGTGGGCGATGAAGATTTCGATGGTGGCTCCGGAACGG
>CAZKTR010000899.1:0-1477 GCA_964555525.1 uncultured Pirellulaceae bacterium | reverse complement strand
CGCCTTCGATCGAGTAAAACTCGGCGAGGTTTTGGTTGAGCATCGCAAAGTCGGATTCGATCATGTTGTCGATGCTCAAGTTGTTTTGCAGTAAGTGGTCGAGAAAATGGTAGGTCTCTTGCTGCATGTCGGCTTTGACGAACCGGGTGAACGCCGGGTAACGCTCAACGTTGACTTGCATGGTCTCGTGGCGATCGATGCGAAGCCAGTCGTAGGCGAACGATTCGATCATGTTGCGTCTGTTGGGCGAATCGACCAGACGCTGGACTTCGCTGCGTAGCGATTTTTTCAAAGTGCCCGCGGAGGCAAGTTCTAGTGTTTTTGCATCTGGCGGTGAGTTCCAAAGGAAGTACGAAAGCCGAGAGGCGAGTTGGAACTGGTCGTCGGTTTTGGCGGGTTCGATCAAGTATAAGAACTTGGGTGAACACAGGACTGCGACCAGTACTTCTTTGACGCTATCTTCGTAGGTTGGGTGGTCGGTTTTGATCGACTTCCAAAATTCAAAGTAGCGGTCGATCTCTTTGTCGGCCAGTCGCGTGCGAAAGGCTCGATTGGTAAACCGAACGAGTACTTCTCGTGTATAAGGATCGCTGCCGTATGCGTTGGCATTGTCTTCGGGTTCAAAGAAGATTTGTTGGTGGGTTTTCGGCGGCCACTGCGGGATGTAGGGTGCTTCGACTTCGATCGATTCGACAACTACCGGCGGTCCTGAATTACGTCGGCTTTTGACAAGGTAGTCGTTCCACAAACCAATGACCGTGATTTTTCCGAGCTCGTCGTTAGAAACTTCGTCAAAGTAAGGTAGCGGGAGATCTTCTAAGCGACCTTTAAACTCAATGGTCTGCATTTCTCCAAATTCGCCGTCAATTAATTTCGAGGAATCGAATGTGCGGTAGTCCATTCCGTCGTCAGTCCGCGTGCCTGCAAAAACACGTAGCGAAGGAGTTTGGGATTCGTAGGTCGTTTGATTGATGCCGACTTCGTTTCCAAGTGCTTTGGCAATATCTTTTTGTGGTGTGATGATTAGCTCTTTAAAGCCGACAAAGAAACTGCCACCAATCGAGATTAGGTGGGTTCCTTTGTCGAGATACGCTAACGTGATCGGATGAGTGATCTCGGCGGTGTCTTTTAACGATTCTGGAATTTGCAAACGTTGTTGTACCTTTTCTCCGTCAACTTTTAGCCGCAGCGACGGCATTGAATTTGGGTCAACGTAGGGGTGGACCATATCGAATTGGTAAACGCCCGATTCGGGTAGGTTGATTCTGAAGTTGGCGTTTGCACCGTTTTCAATCGTTTCTGGGATGAGCCACTGGCCGTCTTTGAGTACCAGTCTTTTAGGGTTCTTGCAGTCGGCTGCTTTAAGGCGGATCGATTGGTCGGTTGGGGTGGCCACCGATTTTTCGCGAAGGCTGATAAAGCCTTTGCGGTTAGCTGTGAAGTTGCTACTGCGAGCGGCTTTGACGCGAACGAGAAT
>CAZKTR010000898.1:0-1477 GCA_964555525.1 uncultured Pirellulaceae bacterium | reverse complement strand
AGGCGATTTCGCGATAGCTTAGTTTTTCGAAATGGAATAGTTCAATGACTTGCCGATCCGCCTCTTTTAACATTGTCAGTTGGTGGCGAATTTTGGATCGGTTCTCTGTGGTCATCAATCGAGCCAACGGGTTCTCAGCCGGATCGACGGCCAATTGTTCGAGAGATTGAGTCGGCGTTTGGCCTGTCATTGGATCAAGTTGATTAGTTTTCGCACTCTTTCGTTTTGATTTCATCGCTGCCCGCAGGCTCATTCGATGAGCAATGATTGTCAGCCAAGTCGCCAAGGTGCTTCGGTGTTCAAATCTTCGTAGCATTCGCATGTTGTTCGCCAAAAGTGAAGTAAACAGATCCGCCACGACGTCATCGGCTTCATTTGTTTCGACACTTTTCCCGTATTGGATTAAGACCTGATTCACTCGTGCAAAAACGACCCGTTGATACCGATCGACAAATTCAGACCATGCTTCGGACTCACCGGCGAGCAACCGTATAATCAGCCGGCGCTCTTGGTGGATTGTCCGAATGGTTTGTTCGGCGGTTGTTGATTGTTGCGGGTCGTCCAACACGGGTGTTAACTCGTCTCGTCAGGCTTGAGGCATACGAATTACAAAAATCAAGTTCATGACTAGTTTAGCCATGAACAATGGAAACGGCAAAATCCCCACCGCCAAGATAATGGCGTGGGGTGAAATGTCTGGTAAATTCAGCCTGAAAGCGAAATAATGCCTTGGCTGGAGGCTTTAATCCGAATCAAAAAAGTTCATCGATCGCATTTTGGGCACGCCGATTTTGCTGCGCCAATTGCTCAGCGTTCTCTTCGCAACGGGCTTGTAATCGACGAGCAAGATTAAGGGCTCCCAGTTCTCGTAGTGTTTCCAAGCAAGGCTGGCATGTTTCTCGTAACGCTCGTGTTCCTCTTTCGGTCAATGAGTCCAATCTGTTACTGCACCGCCGTGCTGTCTGTCGAGCTTCTTCAAATTTGCCCATTTCGAGTAGTCGGTCAATGGTTGTGATGCATGTCTCCACGGTCTCACGTTGAGCTTCAGTGACATTTCGGTTGATCTGGTCGATTTTGTTGGCGCAACGATTAAAAACTGTGTTTGCATTTTGGGCGACCGCATTGGAGCTGGTGCAGCAGATCAAGATGCACCCAAGTAAAAGTGAAGTCGTTGTTTTTACGATAAAGGTCATGTCTGGTCTCCGGGTGAGAGTTGCTGAATTAAGATTCGCCAGCCACGGTTTTGTTATTCAAACTGTGTGGCGGTCGATTCATAACACCGTTTGTTGGCGTTATCCCGTTAGTGCTCAGCAATTAAAAATCCGTGCAGGTATTTTTTGAAAAAACATAGAATGTTCAAAAAACCGGAGATTCATGGTTGAAAAACAGAAAGCCCCCTCTTCTCGAGAATTCGGACGAACACGCTTTGCAATGTCATCAAACCGAATTCACGGAGAGGGGGTTTGGGGGAGAGGAG
>CAZKTR010000897.1:0-1480 GCA_964555525.1 uncultured Pirellulaceae bacterium | reverse complement strand
TACCCCGCGCACCTAGCGCCCGTAAAAGCAGTACATGTGTTAAATCCCATCGACACAGATTTATCGGTACCATTAGAATTTTCGATACGTTTTCAATAATTGTCACACCTTAACATTAGATATCCGCCGCTAGCATTATTGAGCTGGTAGCAATCGCTATCGCTGAAAAGTAGCTGGCGCAGTATCAGACAAAAACACCCTGGTGGTGGAGGCCGTAAACTATGGCCCAAACGACCGCAAGAAGGCTTAGTCGTACTCGCGAGAATTGTAAGAACAGGCAGCGCTGTCTTTGCGCACAAACCCTTCGAGGGTCAGATACTAGTGCTTTGTCACAGGTTAATTTTAGGATGAGCCGTTTTGGCGATAGCCCGGTTGAAGCTGCGGAAACCGTGGCTATCACCAAAACGGCTCAAATTGCCAAATTCTTAGCGGTGACAAAGCACTAGAGGTAGCTACAAAAGCCCTGAACTCTGGCGAGCCCAGCTACGACAAACAACTACCGAAGCTTAATACTGTTGCTTGGCTGCGGACTCGCTGGCTGCTGTGCGACGGAGGTCGAATTTGGTTTGCTTTCAAAGTAGCCTGCGAACTTGCCTGCAATCTTTTTACCGCGAATCGGCATGCAAGCATCCTTTGAGCAGACTTGGCCATCAAACTGGACCTCTGCCACCAATTTGGCCAGATCAGCAGTCGCAGCGACTTTAATCGGGGCAAAAAACTGGACCTTGCCAGTGTGTTTTTCAACTCGTTGTTGAAAATCTGGATGATTTTCGATCACAACTGCTGGTTTGTCAGGGCCAAACACACCAGTCAGTTGGATCTGTTGATTGGGTGACATTTTCAAGGTGGTCGGCGGCACGCTACCGGCTTGCGTCAGTGAGTAGATGTGCTTTCCGGTCGCCAACTGAACTTCGACAACCAGATATCCTTCTTGCGTTCCCTTCTTCAGGTGGATTCGCGAGGAGATTTGGTAGGGCTGCGTTTTGGCCTGCTGCATCTGTTGCGCCAACTTCCGCTGAGCGATTTCGGCGGGACTATCCATGATTTGCGCAGAGACCGGAATTGCGATGCCGAGTATAAAAAGGCAGGCAATCGAACTAATTAACGTTCTGGAGTGACAACACCATTGGCAATTTGACATCTGTATTTCCATCCTTGGTTTACAGCGAAATGCGTTCTAAGACGTCGGGAGATTACTGATTCCCTCAAGCGGCGGCAATGTCATTATCAAAGTGACTAAAAAACTTTTTTTCCGAGGCCAAGTCGTCTTATTTGTTGGGTCCTGCCACTTTTTGCACTCTACATCGCAAAAGAAAGTGATCTAATTGGACTCTCCGTCTCGATTAAGATCACGGTTGTCATTTAGTCCTTTCTTTCTTCGCACTTACCGCTGTACCAGTCATCACCAATCTTTCCAACATACCAACATGATTGTCTTTATTACCTCTGATTTAATGATGGCATCCAATGCCAACGCTCA
>CAZKTR010000896.1:0-1482 GCA_964555525.1 uncultured Pirellulaceae bacterium | reverse complement strand
CCTTAAGCATTTGCTCAGGAGTTGAGAAAATTGCGGTGGGCAATTAAGATAAGGCAAGCAAATTGCAAAGCGTTTTTGCAATGGCACGTCCATTTTATTGAAAGGGAGATGATGGGATTCACCTAGGTACAAACATCTGAGACTGTTTCAAACGAAGCGATCTCGTATGTTTATTGTTTTGTTCGGCAGGATTTAACGCTGCCTCAGCAAGTCGTCCAGGCTTGTCATGCGTGCATTGAAATCGCACGCCTTCTTGCCCCTGACATCGTGCATCCGCACTTGGTCGTTCTGGGTATTGGATCTGAATTGCAACTTCAGCATGTTGCTGCGCGCCTTGAGGCGTTGGGAATTCAGTACCAGCCATTCTATGAGCCCGACCTTGGTGGCCAGCTTACGTCTTTGGCTACCGAACCCCTGTCAATGCAAAGGCGCAAACCTTTGCGGCGCTATCGATGTTGGGGAGATCCTGCTTTAACAAAAACAATAAACAAAAATAAACGAGGAAGAAATATGTCATCCGTCAGTGGCACACATCGTAGTCGTTTTGGATTTCATCCATGCACTTT
This sequence comes from uncultured Pirellulaceae bacterium, assembly GCA_964555525.1. Taxonomy (GTDB): domain Bacteria; phylum Planctomycetota; class Planctomycetia; order Pirellulales; family Pirellulaceae; genus Mariniblastus. The sequence continues at coordinate 916 of CAZKTR010000896.1, read as the reverse complement.
CGAAATCTATCGACAACTAAAATATCTGCATCGCCGATATTGGGAAACACTTCGACAGTTTCATACCTGGCATCGTTGGAACCGAAAGCGGCCTGAAAATCGAATCGGCAACGAACCGAAATTCTGTGGGTTCTTTGTTGAGAACCGTCCATGGGCCAAACCGATCACGCGGAACGGTGAACAGGGATTCAAACTATATCCCAAAACGGTCGTTGATCACGACGTGATAGGACTCTATCACGAGGCCAGAATGCCGCAGGCCGAACCCGTCGATCTGTTTTCCGATCAACAAATCGCGGCGATCAAACGGCTGTATGAACAGGTTCATGATCACTTCGAAAGGAAGGGTGTCTCCGAGTAATGCCAGCCATGTTCGCAGTTGAGAATGAACCTGTTAAATTACAGTCAGTTCTTTGCTGCGAACAAATGCGTGTGTAGCTCAATTGGTAGAGCGGAGGCTTCTAAAGCCTTGAGTTGCGGGTTCGAGTCCCGTCGCACGCACTGTTCGAGTTAAGAATTTTAATGAAGTGGAAAAAAATGAATCACGAAATAGAGTGCATCGACATCGGTGCAAACCTAACCAGCAAAAAGTTTAAGAACGATTTAGAAAAAGTATTGGCCGAATCAGCATCAGCCGGACTGAGCCATATCGTGCTGACGGGATCGTCGGAGAAGAACAGTGTTGAGTCCTCCAAGATCTGCCAGCGGCATCCCGGGTTTTTATATTCGACGGCCGGGATCCATCCTCACGACGCAAGCTCGTACGATCCAGTACGCACCACCAAAACGCTTGAAGGCTTATACAAGCTTGATCACGTTGTGGCGGTCGGGGAATGCGGATTGGACTTCAATCGAGATTTCTCGCCGCGCGACAAACAGCGAGATTGCTTTGCCGCGCATCTGGATCTCGCTTCAA
>CAZKTR010000895.1:0-1482 GCA_964555525.1 uncultured Pirellulaceae bacterium | reverse complement strand
GAGCTCGTTAAAAAATGGGACCAATGGCTGCAGAAGGTCAATGTCCAGGAACAAGATAGTTCCGACAAGAAGACAACAAGTAAACGTTAGAAAGTCAAATCGTCAATGAAACCCGTTTTCCCAATTGCAATCGATTGAGCGACTCGAACCCACCCGATGACTCGTGGCGTTTTTCGCCCCACAATGATCCGCAGATTTTGCGTTCTGCGTTTTCGGTGGAATTACGTCACGTGTTATTCGCGACGCTTTTGATCGCGATCCCCGCCGCGTCGGTGGTTCAGCAGAGCATGAACGTAAGAGTGGTTATTGTGTTTGCGGCGGTAGCGATTGCTGTCGGTTTGGGATTGGGATCGATTCAACGGTGGACACTAGCAAGCGTGTTTGGAAACATCACTTGTATGACACTGGGAATGGTGATTTATTCAGTTGCGATTCAGTTTTTAATTGTCCTAGTAACGGTGCCAAGTATCTGGTTTTTCGCTCCGGTACCTGTAGTTGGTATATTGTTGCTTGGAGGATGCGCGGTTTCGGGTGTAATGCTTGCGTTTACTGCAATCGCTTGACAGCTTCCAATGGAAGTAATTTACCGCCAATGGAAGCGGTTTTTGATTTGGCGGCACGGAACCTCTGCGTCTCTGCGTGCGAATTTTTTTCCGCATCGCCTTCCTGGTGGTAAGTAAAAGTCTCACGCAGAGGCGCAAAGACGCAGAGATTTCAAACCGAAGCGGGCGACGCCCACGAAAATGATTAGTGTCGATTAGTGAAAATTAGTGTTTCCCTATCGAATATCATTTAAGTCCGCGGCGAAGTTAGCGTTTGCAAATCGATGCAGGACCAACAATAATTCCTTGGTTCGTGAGGTTTGATAACGCATCACTTTATTGCTCCGCCGGCGCATAGACCGGTTGGAAGTTCCGTCACCACTTTGCGGCTGCAGCCAGTACTACAAACGAATCAACTTAACTCACGGCATACGTTAAACAATAAAATGACATTCTTTCTGATCGTAGCATTTTTAATCGGTATCTGGTGGTTACTTAGTTGGCTCGATTCGCTTGAGCCTAGCGGGATTACGAGTGAGTATCCGCCAATTTCGGATGATGAATTTGTGGCCAAATGTGATCCGGGGACGTCGAGAGACGTCGCGCTTGGGGTGCGTCGAGTCATTTCGGAATCGCTTGGTGTTCCCTACGAATCCATTTACCCTGAACATCGAATCGTCGAGGATCTTGGGGCTGAATGATAAACACTTGTTTTTTTGTACGCCTATGGAACTTTTACAATTGCCATTTTTAATGTGTTTAAAATAGACAGTGAGATTGATGGGACTGTCGCTTTGTATCTCATGAATTCCGTCTGGTCGTTTAGTTAAACTGTAACCGTGAAGAAAAAAAATGAGTATTGCGTCAAGCCATTCATGAGGGCCTGGAGATTACGATGACGACGTCGTTGACGTTGAAGGTCCGTTCTCCACGCCTCGCT
>CAZKTR010000894.1:0-1483 GCA_964555525.1 uncultured Pirellulaceae bacterium | reverse complement strand
TTCAGGTTTTGGCCCGAGGCCGATACTTTGCAGCCTTTCAGGTCACCGTTGACTAAGAACTTGGCATTGCCGTCTTTGTCAGCGGTTGAGACTTCATAAATGTCCTTTTGATTCCAAAGGCAGATCGTTGCTCCGGGGGCGTCGGTTTTAACCTTGATCTCCGATCCGGAGTCTAATTTGCGGACGCTCGGTTGAAGCTCTGGGTTTCGGGGAGCCTCTGCTCGCATGTCAAGCGTAGGGTCACCTAAGAGGTTTAATTCGCAGATGCACAAGTGATATGCGTCGGCATCTGCCGCGTCTTCTGCCATCGACTGTTTAGCTTTCATCATCGCGTGGCCGGTCGAATTGCCTTTGCCTAACCCAAGACTCCAATAGTTGGTCATCGTCATGGTGGTCCCGTCCAACTTGCCTTCGGTTATCATCAAACGAAAATCGGATCGCTTGGCAAAGTGAGCTTTGCCCGTTCGAACGGGCGCGACGATTGCTACGGAACCGGCTTCGGGAGCACGCAATAATTGTTCTACGATCGAAGGATCCGTTTTGGAGTCGTATTGACCAGTGAAGCAAGAGACGGTCGTGATCAAAGGGTAGGCCCCTTTGTTTTCCAGTTGGCCAACGTGCTTTTTGGAAAACTTTGATTTCTCAAGGACCCATACAGGTAGCAAACCATGGCCGTGAATGTGCATTTTTCCTGTCGAGTTTTGATTAAACAAACTGACGAGGTTATCAGCACTTAACTGATGGCTACCGGGATCGTCTTCTTCGTCCCAAGGTGTTTCGTCAGAAAAGAACCGCCCCATTTCGCCGTCCCAGGCCTTTGAAAGATAGTCATCCCAGCTGTTGCGAACTTTAGGATACGCCATCTTTTCGGTGCAAGTGTAAATCATCTTGGTGGCAAACTCCGACGTTGGATAGTCGGATTCGTAGCTGATGACTTTGTCGGTAAATGCAGCGACGTCTGCTGTGGTGCGAACAGGGATCCTGCCAAGCCCAACCGATCCGTCGGGATAGCTGATTGCCTCTTGATCGTCTTTGAACTCGCCATAGATTCCGTCTTCATCCGCGTCCCAATTGGTTGGGCTCAGGTAGACAATGTCGGTCGGAATGCCGTCAGGCTCTTGGCGATGGACCGTGTTATGACCGCCCGGTACTCGACCCTTGTCTCCCGGTAGGCAATCGCCACCAAGAATAACCCAACGGGTTTCGTGATGGTCGATATGCTTTCGAACACACAGTCGAATCTTTTCTTGGATGCTGTCAGCTTCGAACTCTTCTGCAATTTGGCCGACGGTAACAATCTTGGTTAGCTTGCCATTTTGTGTTTTCCATTTAGCAAACGGCACCCATGATTTTGCGAGTTCGTCGGCCGTGATCAGAAGCACGGTTGCATCGGTGGAAGGCGTCAGCGGGGCAATGATGACCGGCTTTTTTTCTGCTGGTTTGGATTTTTCAGAATCGGAATCGTCAGAGCTGTCTTTATCGG
>CAZKTR010000893.1:0-1485 GCA_964555525.1 uncultured Pirellulaceae bacterium | reverse complement strand
GTGAACTTGAACATCACCCCGCAAGGCCAAGCCAGTAGCGTAGTGGTTAAGAAGTTTGTTTAACTGTTTCTGAGCTGTTAGAGAGTTGTTGGTTTAAGTTTTGTCACGAAGTTGTATTAAAGAGCTTACCAGATCAACTTCAGTGACTTCGTTGAGTAAGCCCGCCATTTTCTCGCAGTAACTCCAGTCAATGGCATCACGGCTTAGTGCTAGAATTCCGTTTACGTCGCTGATGTCTTGTGGCCTACCGGCCAACAATTTCATCAACAGTAAATCTTCTGCGGTAGCCACAGGCACTGAATACTCGGCAGGTATCGAAGCTCGTTGTACAACTAATTTTTCAAACCCCGAGGCGCCAATCGCTAGGTCAATTCGAATTCCCGATTGCACGTCCTCGATTGGTAAAATAAAAAACTGACGGATAGAAAGTTCGGGCTCTTCAACGAACGGGCGATACGATTTTTCGTCCAGTTGTTCTAGAAATTCAATCGCTTTTGGGACGTCGCAATCAATAATGATGTCAATGTCCGCAGTGGCACGAACGCGACCGCGAATTGAAGACGCAAGGCCCCCGATCAGCGCAAATTGAAGATCGTGTTCTTTAAGTAAGGCAGCAACGCGGTCGAGCGATCCAGCAAATTGCTCAATCACGATGTGGCTCCGGAACGTTGCGATAAGCCAATAGTAATCGCTTTCTGATTTCCATTTTTTCAGTTTCTAGTTGGGGATCGCGATTGCCATTTTGATTGGTTTTTTTTAACGACCAAATTGAGTCGAAAATTTCGGCGTACAGCTTTAGTTTTTGCGCAGGGCTAATCAAGCGATCTTTTTCGATCTGTTTCGACTCTACCAAAGCGTTGTAGGCCGGCCAGTTTTGTTTTGGTGCGAAACTCATACTGTAAATTTAGCAGAATCTTTTTGTTGGGCAAATCTCGGCAGTTTGTGTTGTTGTAAATATCAGGCAGAAGCTTGCTGTGGCGCCCGATGTTGGTCCGGCGTTAGTCTTTAACGACCGTCGTCGCTTGGATCTACTGCTTCTAGCTTCTTAAACCTCTTGGATGCCTAGAGAATTTCGGGTTAGTGCCGGTCAACCGATCAATGGGAACACTAATTTTCACTAATCATTTGTGTTCGCTTCGATCCGAAATCTCTGCGCCTCTGCGTGAGACTATTACTTATTGCTTGAAGGGTCGGTCTTGCAAAGAACTCATTTTTCGCACACAGAGTCACAGAGCCGCCGAGGAGCTCTTACGCCACACGTCGCCGAAAGGTGTTGATATGATCTAGCAAATGGCTTGATGGGCTAAATTACGAATCAAATATATATTTTGCCGAACCTTCTACCTGCGGTCGGCTCTACTTCTTTTGAGTGCATAAGTCACATTTTACTGACGAACTAGCCAAGAGCTTTTAGATGTTTAATCAAAAATCAAACCAAATCGTAGTCACCTACCAAACGATTGCCTCGGCGAGTCGTAGTTGGTC
>CAZKTR010000892.1:0-1489 GCA_964555525.1 uncultured Pirellulaceae bacterium | reverse complement strand
CGCCCAACCGAAACCAACTGACGTTCGGTCGATTGCGGCTTAAGCTTTTTGAAAATATCCAACGTAAACAGTGACGCGCTGGAATTAAACAAAGACGACAACGAACTCATTAGGGCTGCCAACATACCGCCGACCACCAAACCACGAAGCCCGGTTGGTAACAATTCTTGAACCAGTGTCGGAAAAACTTGATCCCCGCTGATCTCTCCCTTTTGGTTCAACGGAATCTCAATCAAGCCCTTGCTGTGGAGCGCTGCGCCGATCATTCCTGGTACCAAAAAAATCATCACTGGCCAGATCTTCAAAAATCCGCCCCAAATCGTTCCGCGCCTCGCCGTGGTTAGATTCTTTGCCGTCAATGTTCGCTGAACGATGTACTGGTCGGTACACCAATACCAAATTCCAATGATCGGCGACGCCATCAAAATCCCCAGCCAAGGGAAATCCGGATCATCGATCGGTCTCCATAACGCAAACTTAGTCACGTCGTCAGCCGCGAAGCTCTGCAGTTCGGTCCAGCCACCGAGTTTGTCTAGGCCGATCCAAGTAATCAGAGCCGATCCGATCAACAGAATAAATGCTTGTGCGGTGTCGGTGTACAACACCGCTCGCATCCCACCGAAAACCGTATACACACCGGTCAGCACGACCGTCGAAAACGCTCCGACCCAAAATGCATTTTCTGGCGATCCGAACGTTTCTGGCAACAGCGTTTTGAAAACCAAGGCGCCTGCATAAACGGTCACCGAAACTTTGGTCAACACATAAGCTGACAGCGAAATTACTGACAAAATCCACCGAGTTGTCGCCCCAAACCGTCGTTCCAAAAACTCCGGCATCGTCGATACGCCCGACGTGTAATAAAAGGGCACGAACACCCACCCCAGCATGATCATGACCCAAGCGTGAAGTTCCCAGTGAGCCATCCCGGTGCCCGAAGTCGCTCCCGCGCCAGCCAAGCCAACGATGTGTTCGGAGCCGATATTCGACGCAAACAGTGACGCCCCGATCGCAAACCACCCGACGTTTCGCCCTGCCAAAAAATAATCGTCTGAAGATTCCTGCCGTTTCGAACTCCAATAGACGATCCCCGCCAAAATCGAAAAATAGACGGCGATTACGATCCAGTCGACAACTAACATTTTGGAAGGCTTTCGGGCTCAAACTTCGCAGACTCAAACGACACCACGGAACCATCTTACCAGACAAAGCCAGTAAAATCTTTCACGCGAGCTACGATTATTCTGCGAAGGAAACTGGGGCCGTAATCTCTAGCGGCAAGCCAAGCGACTTGGTGAGTGAGTGCCTCCAGCCTAAAAACTTCCAGCCTCCAGCCTGAAATTACCTTGCTACCTGCAGTTGACTGACGATTCCGTAGACCCCTGGTTGCAATCTTAATTGACGAATCAAGCGGTCAGCGTCAGCCTGAGTATTAACAACGCCAGTCACGATCGCGGTTTTATTTTCGATCCTCACTTGGTAACGACCC
>CAZKTR010000891.1:0-1494 GCA_964555525.1 uncultured Pirellulaceae bacterium | reverse complement strand
TAGACGCCAAGTACTTTCAGCAGCTGGTCAAAATCGAAAAATTGGTCGGCTGGGTTGTTGGGTTGCCGATCCACTTGAGCGGTCAAGCGAGTGAGAAATCCGGTGAAGCGATCTTGTTTGGGAATTGGCTGGCCGCAGAAACAGGTTTGCCGGTGGTCTGGGTGGACGAGCGTTTTTCAACCGCACGGGCGAGAGAGATTTTGAATCAGTCGAGTCTTTCAGGAAAGAAACGAAAGGCACAACTGGATAAAATTGCAGCTCAGGTTTTGCTGACAACGTATCTTGAATCTGATCGATCGGCCGTTGAAGTGCGTTCGATTGACGACCAGTAAAACGCTTTAATACCTACGCGATCACTACTGAGCCGCCGGGCGATAGCCCACGGTTTTCGGATTATCGTAGTAAAAACCGTGGGCTATCGCCCGGCGGCTCAATTTTCTGGCTTAGCCAGAGCCCTACATCATGTCGCCACTATCGTGGCTTAAAAAATCTAAAGTGAGTGCCATAAGGCTTCCACCCGCAGCTGCATGCGGCCACGGCTTCGCCGCTAAACACTGCACTACTGGACTTGCATTAGCCAAGCAACCAGTCCCTTTTGGGCGTGAAGGCGGTTGTTGGCTTGCTGGATGATTGCGCTGGCGGGGCCGTCGATCACTTCACTGGAAACCTCTTCGCCTCGCCGCGCGGGCAAGCAGTGCAACAGCTTCGCATCATCGGCGGCTCGGTTCATGATGTCGGCGTTGACTTGGTAGTCGGCCAAGTCGACCAGTCGTTGTTTGGTTTCGGCTTCTTGCCCCATGCTGGTCCAGACGTCGGTATAAACAAAGTTCGCGCCATCGACCGCTTCGTTCGGATCGGCTGTTTGCGATACCCAGTCTTTCCCGGCGTCGCCATTGAGTCGCTCTAACATCGATTCTTCAAACTGATAGCCTTTGGGCGCACCGATCCGGAACTCGACGCCCAGCTTGGCACAAGCCAACGCGAGCGAGTAAGCAACGTTGTTGCCGTCGCCTAGATAAGCCAGCTTTTGGCCTTCAAGGGTTCCGGCGATTTCTTGGACGGTCAAAATATCCGCCAGTGCTTGGCACGGGTGTGATACGTCGGTCAAACCGTTAATGATCGGGCACTGGCTATGCTCAGTCGCTTCAATGACCTTGTCATGGCTCTTAGCGCGAATGACCAGAACATCCAAATAGCTGGTCAAAATCGGGATGAAATCTCGTAGCGGTTCCCGTTCGCCCCAGCCGACGTCTTTGCCCAAAAACAGGCTGTCGCCGCCGAGATGTTTGATTAGCGTTTCGAAGCTGACGCGTGTCCGCAAGCTAGGTTTTTCAAACAACAGTCCCATCACGTGGTTGGCCAGTAGCGACGGTCGCTCGTTGTTGGCAAGCTTGGCTTTTAAGTCCGCAGCGATTTCCAGAACGCGTTGGATTTCTTCAGTTGTCAAATCGTCGAGGGATAAAACGTGTCGCATTCGTATGCTCTCGTAAAAAG
>CAZKTR010000890.1:0-1499 GCA_964555525.1 uncultured Pirellulaceae bacterium | reverse complement strand
AAAGTTGCCATCTTTATGGGCACTCGCCCTGAGGGAATCAAAATGGCTCCAGTTGTCAAAGCGATTGAGGCGGCTGATGGTTTGGAGCCGTTGGTCGTTTCTACTGGCCAGCACAAAGAAATGCTCCAGCAAGTCGTTGACCTTTTCGAGATCAATGTGGACCATGATCTGGAAGTCATGCAGCCCAACCAAACATTGCCTTCGTTGACAGCTCGATTGATCACACGTATCGACGCTTTGTTAGATAACGCCAAACCAGACATGGCTCTTGTGCAAGGGGATACGACGACCGTATTCGCAGCGGCACTTTGCTGTTTCTACCGTGGTATTCCAGTTGGTCATGTAGAAGCTGGATTGCGGACCGGCAACATGCGTTCGCCTTTTCCTGAAGAGGCCAATCGGAAACTGGCATGTCCACTTGTGAGTATTCACTTCCCTCCAACGGAGACCAGTCGCAGCAATCTACTTAAAGAACTTGTTGGCGATGAGATGATCAAGGTAACCGGCAACACGGTTATCGATGCGTTGCACTTGGAAATTGAACGTCAAGCGTCACCCGAAAATCAGGCGCCCCTAAAAAGTAAGTTGACCGAAGCGATCGGTCACGACTTCACGGAAAAGCCTTACGTTCTGGTTACCGGCCATCGCCGTGAGAATTTTGGCGGCGGCTTTGACGAGATTTGTAATGCATTGGCAACACTTGCCGAAGCGCATCCTGAGTGGTTGTTCATCTATCCAGTTCATTTAAACCCGAAAGTTCAGCAACCGGTTTACGACCAACTTGGAAAATTCGAGAACATCAAGCTGATTCCGCCTCAGCCATATTCTGAGTTTGTGATGCTAATGCACCACAGTAAAATCGTATTGACCGATTCTGGAGGCGTGCAGGAAGAAGCACCTTCATTGGGTAAGCCCGTGTTAGTAATGCGAGACACGACAGAACGTCCAGAGGGCGTCCAGGCTGGTACGGTAAAGTTGGTTGGAGCGGTCGGCGAGAATATAATCGAGAGTGTAAACTTGCTGATCAATGACACGGAAGCTTACCAAACAATGGCTCAAGCCAAAAATCCATATGGAGACGGGCAAGCAGCTATCCGAATCGCTGAGGCCGTCAAAGACCATTTCAAAATTTGAACGGTTGGCAGTTTCGTTGCCCAAGTTCGCCCTCAATAGTGATAAGTGAAAGTCCTTATCGCTATGCGGAAACCCAATAAACAATTAGTTTTCCGTATTCCCACCAAATAGGAGAACGGATTTCATCGCTTTGTGCTGGAACTGACGCGGCATAACTGCTGACCGATACTTCGACAGGTAGCGAGCGTACAAAGCACAGTTTCGAACGACGAGTGTGCGGAGCAGACGTCACGACGACAACTGATTTAACGTTAGGCATGAACTTGGCAAACTGTCTTGCTTCGCTTAGCGACCCCATGGCGGCGTTGTCGATTTGTGGAATCGTATCGATTTTTTCCGGCGGCACGCCATGCAGCTCTAGATAG
>CAZKTR010000889.1:0-1502 GCA_964555525.1 uncultured Pirellulaceae bacterium | reverse complement strand
TCGCGACAAGGAAGCCGTTCAGATTTTGTTCGACGACATCGCCGAACGATTCGAAAACCGTCCTGGTGGATACACTCGGATCATGCGACTGGCCAAGCCACGCTTGGGCGACGCTGGTACACGGGCCATCCTTGAATTGGTTGGCGAGCGTGATCGCGTTGTTCAGAAGAGCGAAAAGCCATCCTTCGCGGCTGAAGAATCTAAACCTGCCGAAGAGAAGCCAGCAGCAGCCGCTGCAACTGCAGCAGCCACCGAAGAAGCTGCTCCTAAGTCACCCAAAGGGCTTGGTTTCGATGACTTGAAGGTTGTTGAAGGCATTGGTCCTAAGTGCGAAGAGGCACTCAAGGCTGCTGGCATTGATACTTGGAAAGCACTTGCCGATTCAACACCAGAAAAGATCACCGAGATCCTGACTGCCGCCGAAGGCAACTTTGGTGGCCAAGTTCCTACCACATGGCCTGAGCAAGCAGCAATGGCTGTCGCTGGCGATTGGGATAAACTGGAAAAGTGGCAAGACGAACTCGACGGCGGCAAGCCAGTCGACAACGCCTAAGCCTAGACGCATCGTTAGCGATTGAATCATCGCCAACTGCAAAACAATCTAAAAGCTGACGAAGCCAATCGCTTCGTCAGCTTTTTTCGTTGGTAGTCTCAGATTCACAACGTAGCTACTGTCGCCAGACGGTGGATCGCAACACAGGTCCGTTGATTCGCAAGTAGCTACTGTCACCAGACAGTGGATCGAAGCACAGATCCCAAATCTTTGGACTTTGTTTCAACCAAACGGTAATGGACGCGGCAACGAGTCCTGAAGCTCGATACCTACGCAAGGATTCGTCGCCTCATCCACTACGAAGCCGCTTTAGCTATCGTGCTCGCTGGAATGAATGCGAGAACACTAATCTTCACTAATTGAGACACTCCTCGGTGAACGCCACCGTATTGAATCGTCGAAGTCGATTTTAATACGGTAAAGACGGACTAGAAGAACCGCAAATACACGCCAATGGACGCGAATGAAAACCAGAATTTGTATTTGCGTCCATTTGCGTCCATTTGCGGTTAGAAATTCAGCGATCAAAGATTCTGGGATAGCTTGGTGATAAAAATTGGTGGCGTTCAGCGAGAAGTCTCCTAATTGACACTAATTCTCCTCGCGCCGATTAGTGAAGATTAGTGCGAATTAGTGTTCCCTCTTCACGCGTTTGATCCCACGTAACCCTAGAAGCACCTTGAACCCCGTTCCTCTTGACGTCACGGCTCAATTTCTGCTATCAGCAAGGTTGTTAATAGAAGTTTACCCCGTCAAGCGAGCCGAGCGTGAACCATTTCCAAATCATCTTTCGCCATCGATTGGTTTTGCCAGCAGTCGGTTTACTGCTAATTGTCCAAACCGGCTGCGCATCGCTCGGGAATTTATCGCCACTGATGCCAGTGGAGCGATCGCTGATTTATCACCCCACTGAGTGGCCTGCTGATTTTGCGATTCCAGAAAACGCGCC
>CAZKTR010000888.1:0-1509 GCA_964555525.1 uncultured Pirellulaceae bacterium | reverse complement strand
TTTGCTCGGCCTTGTCATCCCACTTCAGGTCACGGCCAAACCGAGCCGAGATGCCTGCCAAGTGACAGATGTTAAGCATTTCCATGTGCGAGTGTACGTCCGAAATCGGCTCGATTTGCTCGCGGTGGCAGTGCAAGAAGTTTGCCCAGTGAGCTTTTCGCTCATTGTGTTCCATCGGTAACCCTTTGTAGACTTTTTGAATCGCGTCTTCAGGCAGCGGATTATCTTTCAGAGCTTTAACCGGTGCCCCATCCAGCGTACGCCGGCTAACGAAGATCCGTCCCTTTTCACCTTCGATCAACACTCCATTACGACCGCCGTGTTTAATGACAATTTCGGTTCCATTAGCATACTTCACGCTGAAATCGAATTTCGTAGCTGTGTTGTACCTGTCGTTGGAAACCGGGAAACCATCCCTGTACTCAACGGGATGCTCCGCAGATCCGCCAATTGAAATCGGACCATCTGTTTGGCCGTTGACTTTAAGCGCCCAGTTGGCAATGTCAACATGATGAGCACCCCAGTCAGTCAGCTTGCCGCCGGAATACTCATACCACCAGCGAAATTCGTAATGGCAATTGCTTTTGGCGCGCGGGCGGCGTTCGCCTTCCGGTGCCTCTGGGTGTAAGAAACGATAGTCGACTTTCGGGGCAGGGCCCAACCAACGATCCCAGTCGAGCTCTTTCGGCACGTCAGCTACCGGAATTGCAGGGCAGGTCGGAGCCCCTCCAATGGCACAAGTGATCTTATGGATCTTTCCAAGCCTTCCATCTTGAACAATCGCGACCGCTTTGGTGAACAAGTTGAAAGTACTTCGCTGTTGCGTGCCCACCTGAACAATCCGACCGGTTTCCTTTTGAACCTTGCGGATCAACTTGCCTTCGTCGATGGTTAGGGTTAACGGTTTTTCGCAATAAACATCTTTCCCTGCCAACATCGCTTCGATCAGTGGCTTCGCGTGCCAGTGGTCGGGAGTGGCGATGTGTAAGATCTTGATGTCGTCTCGCTCAAGAATGTCTTGGTAGTCCCTGTAAGTGTCAGCTTTGCCACCGCTTAGCTTCCGGTTGGCCTTGCCCATGCGATCCGAATCAGCATCTGAAATGGCAACAACGTCGAGCCAGTCTTTGGCCGCATCCATGTTTCCCATGCCCATACCACCTGCACCAATCAAACCGATCGGAATGCGGTCGTTCTTAGAACGAGTTTCGCTGGCAAGCAAGGATTGGGGCGAGAAGTAATAAGGAATCGTTACGGCAGAACCGGCGATCGCTGCCTGCTTGAGGAAGTCGCGACGGTTGTCGTTTTTCTTTGACATGTTTTTCTCGTTGGGTGTTATGTATGGGTGAGTAAGTAGGCCGGTTTTCTTTTAAGATGGAAGTAATTATAACCCCAGCTTTTGCTTTAAGTATTCATGAATTTCGGTGTTTTTGCAATAACCTTGCCCGCAAGCAACAAAATACAAGCTCGACGCCCAAGCGAGTGCATCACAAGCCGGGTAAAAATGCACTC
>CAZKTR010000887.1:0-1511 GCA_964555525.1 uncultured Pirellulaceae bacterium | reverse complement strand
GCCAATTCATGGTGGTTACGCAGGCCCTGCAGTGGCCGATGGCAAAGTCTTTGTATTTGACTTCAAACGCGCCGACGGGAAGCCATTCAATGATCCGACAAAACGAGCCGAGCTCAAAGGGGAAGAACGCTTGGTCGTTTTGGATTCTAAAACGGGGCAGGAAAAATGGATTCACAAATACGACTGTGCCTACAATATTTCTTATCCAGCTGGCCCGCGATGCACGCCCACGGTTGATGGCGACCGCGTCTATATTCTTGGAAGCGAAGGCGATTTTCGCTGTTTAAAAACCAAGGATGGCGATCTCGTCTGGAAGAAAAACTTGAAGACCGAATTTGGAGTCGAAGCACCCTTATGGGGCTTCTCGTCTCACCCCTTAGTCGATGGCGATTTGATCTACACGATGGTAGGAGGAAAAGGGCAGGGGGTCGTCGCATTCAATAAACTAACAGGTGAAGTTCAATGGAAAGCACTGGACTGCAATGCTGGCTACTGCCCACCGTCGATCATTGAAAAAGGTGGCGTCCGTCAACTGATTGTTTATCAGCCTAAGGGCGTGACGTCGCTGAATCCTGCCAACGGAAGTCAGTACTGGAACGTTCCCCTCAAACCCAAGTATGAGATGTCGATCTGCCGACCCATGCTTTCAGGTGACATGCTGTACGCCAGTGGGATTGGCACGGCTTCGGTCATGATTCAGCTAGACGACAGTCAACCCGCAGCGACAGAACTCTGGCGAGGCAATCCGCGCAATAGTATCTTTAGCGCCAATGCGACTGCGATGTTTGTTGATGGGACCATCTACGGATCGGATTGCCAAATGGGAAGCTTGATCGCCGCCGATGCCAAAACAGGAGAGCGATTATGGACAACGTTTGATGCGACCGATCCAAAACAAAAACGTCGCCTCAACCACGGCACTGCTTTTCTAACTCGAATCGGAACGAGCAATCGTTACTTTGTCATGAGCGAGGTTGGGGATTTGTTGGTGGTCGAACTGACACCAGAAAAATACGTCTCCAAGGGCCGTTTTCACGTGCTTGAGCCTTCCGGCGAAGCGTTCGGGCGGCCGGTGGTTTGGTCGCACCCCGCTTATGCCAGTCGCACTGCGTTTGTTCGCAATGACAAAGAAATCGTTGCGGTAGACCTGGCCGCAGACGCGTCTGGATCGGCAACCACTGGAGCCGACGCTGGTAGTACCAGCCGATAACCGAGTGTGGGACACCGGGCCAGCTACGTTGCCGGTGTCGCCAAACTTCGGGCGAATTGGTAGGGGCTCTGAACGCTGGCGAGCCCAGCTACGGCTATCCAAACATCCGGCTGATCTTAAACCACACTCCAACCATCGACTTCATTGATGATGTGAGCGTAGAGAACTTCCACTCCGTTGCCGTGTTGCGAATGATCTCGGCCCGTGTCGGGTAGGCGTGGACGGATTCTTGAATCTGTCGCAACCGCATCCCTTGCGTGATCGCCAAGCTCATCTCCGCAATCATCTCACCAGCGTTTTC
>CAZKTR010000886.1:0-1512 GCA_964555525.1 uncultured Pirellulaceae bacterium | reverse complement strand
AAAAACTGAAGCTCGCAAGACGCGATGCAAGAGCGGACGCATTCGTTTCCAGTATGCGACTGGAGCTTGCGTTATCGGACAGTCAGGTGAAGGAATTTGACAAATTGGTCAGGCCAGCTTTTCTTAAAAAAGACATTGACGTCAATTGGCAATATGACTCCATGGCGACTTTGTATTTTGGTTCAAAGTACAACAAAAAGAAAATGAAAGAACTGTTGTCCGAAGAGCAATATTTGATTCTGACGCTTAGGTTGAAACCCGCTGAATCATATAGTTACATGTTCGGAGACAACGTCGCTGTAGAAGTGGCTGTCGGGCCAGAAACGTATGTAGTAACACTCCTTGAAACCGTCTTTGGTGGTTTGGCGGAACTTGCTGACGATATCGGCGATGCAATCGGAGGAGTGGTTAAATGAGTAAGGCAGTTGGTTTTGCGCCGCGAGTGATATTTGTTGCGATAATTGCAGTGGTCATGACACTCTTTAATAACGCCCAATTGTGTGCTCAAGTGGGTGAATTGGAGGTTCGGGAAGGTACCGGAATTCCAGCCGAAGTTCGGAATATGTATCGTAAGGGCGCTGACTACCTTGCGAAAACCCAAAACGATGACGGTAGTTGGGGGAAAGGCGGCGGCGGACATGGCGACGAATCTGCTGGAACGGCTGCATTGGCAACGATGGCGTTTCTTTCGACCGGTGAAGACCCCAACTTCGGGAAGTACGCTCGTAACGTTCGCGCGGCGTTACGATTTATCATTCGCAAGCAAAACGACAAAACTGGTTATGTGCCGGGAAATATGTACGTCCACGGTTTTGCGATGCTGGCGTTGTCAGAGGCCTTCGGCGTTGTCGACGAGGATATGCTCTGGGAGGGCGAGCGTAAAAAGGATCGCAAGATTGGGGAGGCCCTCGAACTGGCAGTGAAGCTCGCTGTGTCATCTCAGAAAAAGAATCCGTCAAAGGCTTGGCGGTACTCGCCAAACGCCAAAGACGCTGACACATCGATCGCGGGTGCTGTGTTAATGGGATTGCTGGCGGCGCGTAATGCAGGCGTTGATGTGCCGGATTCAGCGATTGATGGTGCACTCAAGTACATGAAGCAGCTGACTTCTGCTGACACAGGAGCCGTCGGTTACAGCGGCATGGGAGGGCTCGGTGGATCCGGAGCTCGGTCAGCGATCGCTTGCCTTGTGTTTGCCATTGGCAAACGTAAGAAATGGAAGGATTTTGAAGGCACAAAAAAATTCTTGATTGATTCGATTGATGCATCAGCGCAGCAAAACTGGCCGTACTATGAACGCTACTACAAAGCTCAAGCGTTGTTTCAAGCCGATTATAAATCTTGGCAACAATGGAATCGCAATACGGTGCGACTGCTTCGTACGATGCAAGACGACGATGGTAGTATTGGCAATAGTGGACACGGAAAAGCCTATTCAACCAGCATGTCACTGCTTGCTTTGGCATTGAACTACCGATTTTTACCGATCTACGAGCGATAACAACATGGCTT
>CAZKTR010000885.1:0-1515 GCA_964555525.1 uncultured Pirellulaceae bacterium | reverse complement strand
AAATTTAGGATAAAAAATGGTCAATCGACTTTGTTTAGGAATCGTGGCTTTCTGCTTGTTCGTGGCCCCACAAACCTCACAAGCTCACGACATTTTCACAGACGTACTCAAAGAAGAGTACCTACTAAAGTCATTTAGTTGCAAAACGTGTCACGCCGAATCTGACAAAAAACAGCGAACACCATTTGCTGAGCGAATTTTCAAGGAGCTCAAGCCACAGGGATACTCGGCCAAGTTCGAAGCTGCTCAAAAAGCGGACGAAGCTGCGAAAGCCAAAGATCCAACATCAGTGAGTAAGAAAAAGGGCGCTGTTTATGAGCTTGAAAAAGTAATGGCCGTCGAATTCAAAAAAGCGTTTGCGAAGGTTTCCAAGCAATCCATGACGTTCGACGAATTGCTTCGAGCTGGTTTATTCTACGGTGCTCGACTTGACACTAAAAAGATCGAAGCCGCCAAGGCCGCTAAAGCTGCCGAAGGCGGAGGTACTCCAGCCGAAGGTTCAGATCTAAAAGAAGGTGTTGACGGAGCGAAGAAAGAGTAGCGACGGCGTGGCGACGGTACTTCCGGCCGGTCTGTTTAACGACGAGCCGGCAGGCGACGGCGGCAGCGCCGGTCAAAAAAACACCGATCGATAAACTCAGCAACGGCCTTACACGAGGCGCGGACTAACCCAGCCCTAAGAATTTTCGATTCATAGGCTGGGCCTTGTCATCAAACAGCTCTAGGCGTGAACGTCGCCTTTCGCCGAGGGAGGACATTTTTTTATCAGGTGTGTTTGCAGTACCGCCCTTAAGCGGAACACGTAGCCGGAGTCGCCAGACTTCGGGCTGCAACACAGTAAGGCCCCTGAACTCTGGCGAGCCCAGCTACGTCGCCCACTATATGTTTCTTAACTAGCACCCGCAGTATCCAAATAGGGATCCTGCCCCATTTCGATTTGCATCTCGTGCCGTAATTTCTCGCGATGTAGCAGCATCTTGCGACCACGATAATGTCGTTTTTCAATGTTTCGCTGAGCCGTACGAAACAGGCTCGCGAACCTTGCCAAACTACGTGAAGAAACCGCCGAATGCGCCGTCTGCTGCTGAAGCTTCTTTGCTCGCGACTCGCCAATCCCGCTCTCCAAGATCTCATCCGCCAAGGAAACAAACTGCCGGTACGACCCCGGGTCTCCTTGCCGGCCGCAACGACCGATCAGCTGCCGATCGATCCGAGCCGAATCATGGACCTCGCTGCAAATCACATGTAAACCACCTTGCTCCAACGCCGCCTCGCTAACTTTGATATCGGTGCCTCGACCTGCCATATTGGTCGCTACGACAACACGCCCAGGTTGTCCCGCCCCCGCAACGATCTCGGCTTCTCGAGCGAGGTTCCTCGCGTTTAGCACATCGTGTTCTACGCCGCGTTCTTCAAGCATCCCTGATAGTAATTCGGACTTATCGATCGATCGAGTCCCGATCAGCACCGGTCGGCCTTGGTCGCGAACCTGAATCACTTCTTCGACGATCGCCT
>CAZKTR010000884.1:0-1518 GCA_964555525.1 uncultured Pirellulaceae bacterium | reverse complement strand
TTTCCTTGTGATTCAGTTCGCCGTCTTGAGCGACTTCTTCAATCAGCTTTAAATATACGAGTGTGTAGTTTGTATCCATCTATCTAGCAACTGGCGGGGTTAAGTTAAGCGTCGTTTTAGCGGCACGAGTCGATCGTTTGCGATATGACTGCGTGAATGGATTATATCAGATCCCGAAGGCAGTTCGCTGCGCCATGTGCGGTCGACGTGGCGTGTATCTGGTAAACTTACACTTGGCGAAGTGAGTTTCGCAGAAGTTGTTTTTCGGTACGGAAGTGATTGAGTTTCGTCGCGTGTCGTAGTTCTTGGTTTGAATAGACGCGGCGAAAAACCAGTTCGTTGCCGATCAAGGTGTACTCGATTTGTTGTGTATAACGGTTCCAGCACACTTCTTTGATGGTCGCCAAGCCTGGTTGACGTTTGCCTTGGTCGGAGAGGATTTCAACTCGGTCCCCGATCGAAAAACCTTCGGGGGTTACTTCAAGCCAAACGATCGGTAGGATTCTGAGCGATTGATCGCCATAAAAGATTTCCGCGTAACCCTTGTCGCGGTCTTCCTGACCACGACAAGGTACCCGCCGAAAAATGCGGTAGCCGGGGATGATCTGCGAAGCTAGTTCGAGGTCTTCCGGATGAACCCATTTGTGAAGTTGGTCGCTGCCCCAGAGGAATACACCGTATTTGGTCAGCAGTTTTAACGAGGGTTTTGTATCAAACGATGAAATCAGCTCCATCGAATTCTCGCCGGAGTTCCGGTCGAGAAAATTAGGGTCAAGTTGAATGGAGGTTGCTGGTGATCTCACGGCTTCGGTCAATGCTCCTTCGCCGATGGCCTTCGTCAGCCATTTTTCGCAGTCGGTTTTAAGGCCGATAATCCATCGAGTTACTAGTGTTTTGTGATGTGTAGTTTAACGTCACAGACAGGCTAGTGGTCATCTATTTATAAAAACAGTTGATCCCCCCGTTTGGCAATCGAAATTCACGTTTGTTGGTAAACCAAGCGTTACCAAGGAACCACAGGGGCTGATTATCGAACCCCATATTCGGAACTTTCGGGAAATCGAGATTCGTGCAATCTCAAGTGGATTTACTGGGAGGATGGTCGCTTAGAACTGGAAGCCATCGCACAGGCAGATGGTGGAGCGACGTTGAAAGCAGGTAACGAAAATGAACTAGACAGTCTTTCAATCATATTCAAAATTCGCGGAAAACACTTTAGAACTGTTTCGGATGACGATTCTGGATTACGCGACGTGGTACGATTCGGTTGTTCAATCACAAAGTCGATTTCGCGACGATTGCTTTTGCGTTTTGGCTGGTCGTGTTAACTTGGCGACGAGCAGCGAGAAGCTCCAACAGCGGCTAATGCTGAAATGTCCGGTTTACTCACTGAGGGTGTGAACAGTTCGCGAAAGACCGTTCGATCGTCTGCGGTGGGGCCATTTCCTGTTAAAAAGACTGGGCACAATTCTTGCAGTTCAGCGAGCAACTCCTGTTTGGAAACAGACGTGTATTCTG
>CAZKTR010000883.1:0-1518 GCA_964555525.1 uncultured Pirellulaceae bacterium | reverse complement strand
CCCATGGCTACAACATGTCACCCCATTCGGGGTTTAAAGTGAGTGCCATTAGGCTGGAGGGTTCTGTTAGCGCATTGGGCCTATGAGCAACCAAGGTTGTTTCTAGAAACTGTCAGCCGCTTGGTGGGTGGCGCGATGAACTGCGAAGGTTGCGTCTGAGTTTTTAAGTGCAGAGTTTTTTGGTGGCGCTGACGCCGTCGCCTTCCGGCTCGTCGTTAAACTGCACAAGACCGGTTAGAAGCGCGCAAAAAGGCTCTCTCGAAAATGATCGAGAGAGCCTTAAAGTCACTACCCAAGTTTCTAGTGATCGGTTACCAAGGAGCACGGACGCTATAGACGCCGTTTTGATCCGAGTGAGATGGGAACAATGGAGTTTGCTGAGCTGAACCGGGGCCGCCACCAGTGATGCCAGCGGTGCCGCGACCGTATTGGTGATGGATTGGAAGACTGCGGTTTCCGCCTACGCCCCAACCGTAGGTCATTTGGTAAGAAGCAGTCGCTGGTACAACCAAAGCGGTTGGTTGGTTGTAACGCCAGTGACCGTAGTTGCCGTGCCACTCTCGTGATTGAGCTTGGGTTTCATTCCATTGGTGCGTCAAGCCAGCTAGGTTGCCAGGATTGGAGTGAGCGTAAAGTCGATGAGGGCTAAACTTGTTAGCGATTGCACTTCGTACTGTGCGTCGGGTCTTAATGCGTCCCGCACTAGGAAGGGTGGTGGTATAGCCTTCCCTGTCGAAGCCGTTGAATAGCGATTGAGCATCGCTTTGGGCGGTCATCAGAACCAAGGCAGCCAATGCGAGGCAAACGATCATGCCGTATTTTTTCATTTGTAAAACCTATGTTTGAAATTGATTGAATGCGTTGGAACTGAACGATCGCCAAAGCGAATGATAACGATTAGCGTTGGATGGTTGTCGCCGCGTCGGCTGTGCATCCTCCAGCGCAACCGCCGGAGATGATTTCGCCGTCGATGATTCCGCCGTCGATTGGGTCGCCGAGGATAGCGTCGCTGCTGAAAGCTTTTTTCGCTCTGCAACTGCCGTTTAAGCATCCGCATTTGCCACGTAAGCATCCGCCCTGTCCACCGATTCCGCTACCAAGCCCACTGCCAAGTCCGCCACCAACACTGTTGCCACCAGGAATGTTGTACCGACGAGACTTCGCTCGATATAGCAAGCCAGAAACGCCAGTTGAAAACGGAAGTGGTCCCATGTGAGCGGTTCCGGCTTGCCAACGCACGGAAGTTTTGATCAAGCCTTGACCGCCGCCATAGTAGCCACCGTCGTAGTAGTTGTAGTAATTTCTTGAGTGTTGATACATCATCTCGTGCGGCATCAACGGCTGATAAGTATAGTACGACTCGCCACCAAGAATCGGTGACCAGTGCGGAGCAGGGTACGCAGCGGCCGAAGGGCTGCCGGCGCCTTGTGTGGTGTACTGAGAAAACAACGGGGCCTGAGCGTTGGCTTGGTCGGCGCTGACGGCGAGGCAGACAAGCGTCATGGCGACGAGGCATGC
>CAZKTR010000882.1:0-1519 GCA_964555525.1 uncultured Pirellulaceae bacterium | reverse complement strand
AGTCAGGCACGTTTAACATCAGTACCGCCGCCGCCATCGTGGCCGCATCGGCAGGCGCCTCGGTGGCCAAGCACGGCAATCGGCGATCTACCAGTAGCACTGGTTCGGCGGATGTATTGGTCGAACTAGGCGTGAAGGTCGATTGCACGGTGGAAGTCACGCAAAAATGTTTGGACCAGTTGGGGCTCTGTTTTTGCTTTGCACCGTTGTTCCATCCTTCGGTCAAGAACGTAACCAAAGTTCGCAAGTCACTCGACCACCCAACGATTTTCAATTTGCTAGGACCGTTGTGTAATCCAGCCAATGCACCTTATCAAATTCTAGGCGCTGGTCGACCAGAGACTCGCGACACGCTCGCACGAGCACTAGCCAAACTGGGAACTGAGCGAGCGCTTGTGGTTCACTCGCGAGACGGGTTGGGCGAGATTTCGATTGCCGAAACGACCGACGTATCGGAAGTCCGAAAAACGTTTGTCACCGAAGGCACATTGACTCCGACTGATTTCAAGTTGGAGCCGAGTACTTTGATGATGATCAAAGCGGGCGATCCGAAAGAAAGCGCCGAGATCATTCAGCGGGTATTGAACAAGCAAGGCGGCGCCGCACGCGACATCGTGATCGCCAACGCTGCCGCGGCATTGTGGATATCTGGCTTGTGCGACAACCTAGAAATCGGCGCCGAACGATGTGCGACGGCGATTGACAACGGTCAGGCATCTGAGATGCTAAAGGACCTAGCCGAGATGACTCATAAGGGTAGATAGGCTGGAGACTGGAGGTTAGAAGGCCGGAGGGGTGTCCCTCGTTCCAAGGCTCTGCCTTGGAACGCACTGCCATCGCGGCTCTGCCGCATCCAACCCTCCAGCCTAAGGCCTCCTTCCCTCCAGCCTAACAAGCGGATGTGGCGGAATTGGCAGACGCGCTAGATTCAGGTTCTAGTGGGGGCAACCCCGTGGAGGTTCAAGTCCTCTCATCCGCACTGAATTTAAACTTCGGTTTTGCCGAATCAAAAAGGGATTTACGACGAAATGTTGTAGATCCCTTTTTTCGTGTTACAGTGTCAAGCTTTGTTGAGCCCGGCGGCTGATGCCATTTTTGTCTCGTGACACCTTTTTGGCTCCAAAAGACATTAATACTCTAGGAACCTGGCCGGTTTTTTTGACATCGTATTTTTTCAGAAGCTCTAATGTCTTAGAATAATTCAGGCTTTTTAACAGCCTGCGATTGTGCACTGCTCCACAAATTCTTCTCATCTTCTTTTGCATCATCGCAAGAGTGCTAGTGCGTAAATCCAGGTAGAACTTGTCGAGATAATAATGGTTTCAAAAATCACTTCGTGCATTGACGCAAGTCATCATTCTCCTCTGGCAACTAGTTTTCAAAAAATCGGAATTTGGGAATGGGATTTGGTTTCTGATTCGGTTTATCTCTCATCGGATTGGATAAAACTACGCTGCGAAAATATAGAGGATATTTCACGGACGCCTTGTCAATTCGCGCAATTTGTACACCCGGACGA
>CAZKTR010000881.1:0-1522 GCA_964555525.1 uncultured Pirellulaceae bacterium | reverse complement strand
GCGACATCGAAGAATTTTTACGCAAAGCGGCCGAGCGTCGTCAGCAGCAAAAGGCTGGCGGCGGAAGCCCGCAGCCTCAGCGACCAGCACCTCAGCAACCTCAGGCTCGCCAACCGCTGCGCCCTGAAAATCGCCCTCCCCAACGGCCGTTGCCTTCGCGAGTGCCAGTTGCCAAGGCCGTTCCGGTTGCTGAGCCAGTGATCGTGATCGAGCAAGCGGATATCATTGAGGAGCCGCGGCTGTCGCCGAATCTTAAGAGTTCGATCGACACTTCAAGCATTTCCCGCCACGCCGACGAGCTGGGCAAAGGCGTTAAGTCAGTTGCAGGTCGAGTTGAGGAAACCGTCAGTAGGCATTTAGATCACAATGTTGGCAAGATCGATGATACGGAAACGATCACCGACGATCCTTCGCCGAAGATCTTTGGGGCGAAGGACATGTCGGCGGTAAAAGAGTTGCGAAAACTATTGGCGAGCAAGAAATCGGTAGGGCAAGCGATTATTTTGTCAGAGATTCTTAAGCGACCAGATTTTGATTAGAGTGTTTGAATGTCCTTCTTAAGCGGATCTTTTCCAAGATTTCATCCTAAACGGCTTATCGCCGGTCGCCATGCGCAGACGCTGGGGGCCTATTTCCTAAAAGGAAAACTCGCCGAGTATTCAGCCCAGTCATCGATCGTGGACTTGTTTGACGGTGACCGTCTGGTGGTTCATGACGACCAGCCTGAGAGCTGGATTACGGGTGACCGGATTGCAATTATTTTGCATGGCTTATGTGGCTTTCATGGTTCGCCTTATGTGGTGCGAACGGCCAGCAAGCTGAATCGCGCTGGTATTCGTACCATTCGTGTCGATATGCGAGGTTTTGGGGACAGTACGTTTGTTTCGCGGAACCACTTGCATGGTGGCTGCAGTCAGGATTTACTTTCGGTGCTGCGTTTTGTTCGTCGCCTGAGTCCCCTGTCGTCCGTTTCGCTGGTTGGGTTTTCTATCGGCGGTAATATTGTCTTGCGAACGTTAGGCAAATGGGCCAATGAAGTCGATTCGATTGTCGATTCGGCGGTAGCGATTTGCCCGCCGATTGATTTGGTGAAGTGTTCCGAGAACTTGCGGCACCATGGAAACCGGTTGTACGAAAGATACTTTGTTCGCCGGATGAGCGAACAGCTGTTTGTTCGCCGGCGACAGGTAAAAGGTTTGGTCGATTCGGGGATGTGCCCGGTGCCTGATCGCTTGATCCACTTTGATGATCAATTTACCTCGCAGGCGTGGGGCTATTCCGGTGCACTGGAGTATTATCGGGATGCCAGTTCGTCGCCGTGGCTGGGCAGGATTCAGATTCCGACGGTGATCATCACCGCTCAAGACGATCCTGTCGTTCCGTTTTCAATTTTTGGCGAGACTGAATTGTCTGGCGCGATCGAGTTAGTCGCTCCGGCACATGGTGGGCATCTGGGGTTTATCGCGGGTAAGACGAAAGATCCGGATCGGCATTGGATGGATTGGCGAATTTGCCAAGCGAT
>CAZKTR010000880.1:0-1525 GCA_964555525.1 uncultured Pirellulaceae bacterium | reverse complement strand
GCAAACGCGTCCCCTGCCCCGTTGGTGTCGATCGCGTTAACTGCGAATCCTTCGACGAGGCTCGTCTGTCCGTTTTCGACGACGTGGCAACCGGCAGCGCCGTCGGTGATGAAGGCGCTGTCGCTGATTTTCGCCATTTCAGCAATGCAATGCTGAAGGTCATCGCTGCCGAAAAATTGCTTTGCTTCGTCGGCGTTGCAGAACACGATGTCGCAGTAGTCACTCACGATTCGACGGAAATCATCGGCGTAGCGGCCGAGCAAAAACGCGTCGGAGAAAGTGAAGGCTGCTTTGACGCCTAGCTTGTTGGATTGTTCAAGGGCTTCAACGCAGGCCGCTCGCGGGTCTTCGGCGTCCCATAGGTAGCCTTCGATATAACTGCACTGAGACTGAGCCAGTAAATCTAGGTTCAAGTCGGATTTTTGCAATGTCGTTGACACTCCCAAGTGTGTGCACATGGTTCGCTCAGCGTCGGGGGTTGTTAGAACGACGCAGGTGCCAGTCGGTAACGCTTCTGCCGGCGCGGCGGCGACTGGGAACAAAATGCCTGCTTCTTCCATGTCCTTTTTGTAGAACTCGCCATTGGGGTCGCTGGCGACTTTGCCGCAGTAGACTCCGCTGCCACCGCTCTGGGCGATCGCGATCATGGTGTTGGCAGCTGATCCGCCGGAGGCGAGTTGCAGTGACTGTTGGTCGAGACTCGACAGAACGCCGGCTTGGTTTTGAGCGTCCATTAACGCCATGCCGCCCTTGTTAAGCGATAGGTCGGTTACGAGTTGGTCTTGGACTTGAGCGAGAGTATCGACCAACGCGTTGCCGACACCAAAGACGTTGTATTTTTTTTCTGACACAGGATTGGTTCTTGGGTTAGAGGAAGTTGATGAATTAAGTTGGTTTGTGTTTGATGATCTAAGCCGTTGCAGGCGCTAGGCGAGTTTGATTCGCGACATCGGTGTATAAGTCAAACCGCTTCGATCTTGGTAACTGGAATAAACGCAGATTTCATTGACGGTACAAAACCCGCTATCGTGGCTGCGAAGCCGGTGCATCGTTTCTACTAGATCATCGTTCCATCGACCGTTGCGGTCTAATCGGCCCAGCGTCATGTGAGGCACGTAGGGTTTTCGTTCTCGGTTGACGCCCCAATGATGGAGGCTGTCGGCCAGAGCATCGTAGAGTGTTTTAAGGGCATCGGCGCCTTCATCGACGCCAATCCAAATGACTCGCGGCTCGTCGGCGGACGGGAATCCGCTCACGCCTTGCATTGATAGCTCGAAACGCGGAAACGGCTCGACCGTCTCTTTGACTAGTTTCAAGAGATCTGGCAGTTCGGTGTCGCGCACGTTACCAACTGCGTTTAATTGAACGACCAGGTTTTCGTTGTCGACCCAGCGATAGCCTGCTTGGGAAGATTCTAGGCGAGGAATCAGTCGAGCCACATTATTGGTGACCCGTTGCGAAGCGTTGACGGCGATGAAGGTGCGGATGTCGGCCATGAATTTGAAGCTAACCGTAGCGCGTGATT
>CAZKTR010000879.1:0-1526 GCA_964555525.1 uncultured Pirellulaceae bacterium | reverse complement strand
AATTGATAAGGAATAGAATGCATACTCAACTTGTTGTCATCGGTGGCGGTCCTGGTGGATATGCGGCGGCTTTTTTGGCTGCCGATGAAGGCATGGATGTCGTTTTAGTAGAAGCCGAAGGAAAGCTCGGCGGCACTTGCTTGCTGCGTGGTTGCATTCCGTCAAAGGCGCTGCTGCACGTGGCACGTGTGGTTTCCGAAGCGGAAGAAATGCAAGCCGATTGGGGCGTCAGTTTCGGCGAACCCAAGATCGAACTAGACAAACTCCGTGAACGCAAAAACAAAGTCATCAGCAACCTGACAGGTGGCTTGGGTGGCTTGGCCAAAAAACGAAAAATCAAAGTCATCAAGGGCTTTGCAAAATTCGTCGACGCAAACACGATTTCGCTCGAAGGCGATGACGAATCAATCCCAGCCGGTAAGCAAGTCACCTTTGAAAACGCGATCATCGCCACCGGAAGTGTGCCTGCGATGCCTGGCGCCTTCAACATCGGTAATGACCGCGTGATGGATTCGACTGGCGCGTTGAATCTCGCCGACATTCCCGAAACCATGTTAGTCATTGGTGGTGGCTACATTGGCCTTGAGATGGGAACCGTCTATGCAAACTTGGGCACTAAAGTCAGCGTCGTTGAGTTGCAAGATGGTTTGTTGATGGGAGCTGACCGAGATTTGGTGAAGCCGTTGGCAAGAAAACTAGACAAGCTTTTCGAAAAGCGAATTTTCTTGAACACAAAAGTCGGTAGTGTTTCCAAGGCCGGCGAAGACAAAGTCGAAGTCACCTTTGAAGGCCCCGGCAAATTCGGTAGTGAACAGTTCGATCGCGTGCTGGTATCGGTTGGTCGTTGGCCTAACACCAAAAACATTGGTCTAGAAAATCTTCCCGGAGTTGAAGTCGATGGCCGAGGCTTTATCAATCACAACGACGACTTGCGAACCGCTTGCCCGAACGTGTTTGTGATCGGCGATGCTGCTGGCGAACCGATGTTGGCCCACAAAGCAAACCACGAAGGTCGCCATGCCGTCGAAGTGATTTTGGGCCACGCAACAACGTTTGACCGCCGAGCAATCCCGGCGGTTGTGTTCACCGACCCTGAAATTGCTTGGGCGGGAATCACCGAAGAGGAAGCCAAACGCGATAACGTCAAGCACGAAGTCGTAACTTACCCGTGGGCCGCTAGCGGTCGTGCTCAGGCTCTTGGTCGCACCGAAGGCTTGACTAAATGGTTGATCGACCCAGACACCGAGCGAGTGCTCGGTTGCGGAATCGTAGGCCCAGGTGCCGGTGAACTGGTTGCCGAAGCGACATTGGCGATCGAGATGGGTTGTGCCGTTCGCGACATCACCGAGACCGTGCACGCTCATCCAACCCTTGGCGAAACCATGATGAACGCGGCAGAAGTGTTTTATGGCACAGCGACCGAAGTTTACAAGCCAAAGAAAAAGTAACCGCGGGCGCCGCGACTATCGTGGCTTGCTGCGACAACAGGCCATCGGTGCGGTCACACCAAGTTTTGGTGGGCCGCA
>CAZKTR010000878.1:0-1528 GCA_964555525.1 uncultured Pirellulaceae bacterium | reverse complement strand
AGTGGTACAACGGGCGGCAGTGGTACGACGGGTGCTGGCAGCGGCACAACGGGTGGTAGTGGCACAAGCAGTGCTCCAAAAGGATCCGGCAGTGGCACTACGGGTGGCAGTGGCACCACGGGATCAGGTACTAGGTAAGCCATCGATTGGTGACCGAAGTCCAACTGAATTGAAATACAGAGGCAGAGATCACAGAGGAGACAAATGAATTTCTCTGTGCGCTCTGTCACTCTGTGAGTTTATTTCCTGCCAATAGCGGGGATGAAGGATGTTTTGAGTGATGGTTTTCTGGTTGGGGAAGAAAGCCACGACGTTTCGAATAAATAAACACCGTGACTAATGACCGCTTATTTCGGTTGACTTTCAGGAAAAGGACTCTGGTATAAAAGATGGCAACGTTATTATCTGATTCGTCTCCTGCTTCAAATCTGGTGAATCCCAAGTCAGCAGCCCCCTCGAGGTTCGGCGTGAATAAAGCGGCCTTGCTGTTGGCCTGTTTTCTATTTGGCCTGGCAGCCGCTTGTTTCTTGATCGTCTAATCGCGTTCCAAGACGTCTTATTGCGGTCTGCTGCCGCCCGCTTCACGCGTTTGTCGTGTGAGTTGTAATAATGGGTTGGGATTTATCAGCAAAGTTGCGGTTTTTTTGTCAGATCGTAAATACAATCTGAGGGCCCAGTTGATAGACTCTAGCAACGATATTGTTTACTAGTTTCGAGATTTGATGTTCCAAGGCTATATGTCCAAAACCCTTCTTACGTTCGCGTATTGCTTGATTTCGCTTTGTTTTGTTTGTGTTAGCGTCGCCGATGAGAGTAATGCGGTTGAGTCATTGCGTTCTTTTTTGAAAGCTGCCGACAGCAATATTAATAAAGTCGTGGACCAACCGTTTGCCAAGCTGGCACTCACAAAAGAACAGGCAAAGCAAGCCGAAGAAATCCTGATAGACGCTTGGAAACAGCAGTTGAAAAAGGAACGTGAGGCCGAACTTAAAGGTACCGTTCTAAAAATCGGTGACCAGAAGATGAAGTTTTTCAAACGTGAGTTTGGAGAAAAGCCCGAAGCCGGTTGGAGCTTATATATCTCAATGCACGGTGGTGGCGGGACAACGGCTCGTGCCAATGAACGGCAGTGGGAAAACCAAAAGGGTTTGTACAAACTGGAAGAAGGCTTGTACGTTGTGCCACGATCCCCGACGAATACTTGGAACATGTGGCACAAAGCCGAAATTGATCAGTTTTACGATCGTTTGATTACCAACTTAATTATCAACAACGATGTAAATCCAAACCGAGTTTATATTCTGGGCTATTCTGCTGGTGGTGATGGTGTCTATCAGTTGGGGCCTCGAATGGCAGACCGGCTGGCCGCTGCGGCGATGATGGCTGGCCACCCCGGTGATGCCGCAGCCGAAAATTTACGAAACTTGCCGTTTACGATTCACATGGGCGAGTTGGATCGGTCTTACAACCGCAACAAAAAAGCCGCAAACTGGAAAAAGAAGCTGGCCGATTTCAAAGAAAAAGATCC
>CAZKTR010000877.1:0-1530 GCA_964555525.1 uncultured Pirellulaceae bacterium | reverse complement strand
TTTAAAAAACGGACCCCAAAGGTACCCCACGGAAATGTCCAAGACACTCATCATTGCGGAAAAGCCAAGCGTCGCCACCGATCTGGCTCGAGTTCTTGGCAAACTGCCCGAAGTGGGGAAGTTTGAAAAGAAAAAGGACTACTTTGAGAACGATAGTGCCTATGTCGCGTCGGCGATTGGTCACCTTGTCGGGTTAAGCATGCCGACCAAGGCGGACGGCAAAAAGCTCCCGTGGAGCATGACGCATCTGCCTCACATCCCCAAGAAGTTCCAATTGGAACCCATCGAACGAAGCCTACCACGCTTCAAGTTGCTCGTCCGCCTACTTAAAAAGAAAGAAGTCACCACCGTCGTGAACGCTTGCGATGCCGGGCGTGAGGGCGAATTGATTTTTCGCTACTTAATGATGATGGCCGGAGTCAAAAAGGACTTCGTGATGAAGCGCATGTGGATGCAGTCGATGACCGACGGCGCGATCAAAGAAGCATGGGCCAACATGCGTGACGGCGATGAAATGGACGCCCTCGCCGATGCCGCGATTTGCCGCAGTGAAAGCGACTGGCTGATCGGGCTCAACGGCACCCGCGCGTTAACGGCTTTTAATTCTCGCAACGGCGGTTTCAACGTGACCTCGGCCGGTCGAGTACAAACACCGACACTGGCAATTTTGGCCGAACGTGAGCGAACGATCCGCGCCTTCGTTTCGGAACCTTACTACGAAATCCATGCTGACTGGAAAGTCGCTGCAGGAGAGTACCAGTCGCGGTGGTTCGACGAAAAGTTTGAGAAAGACGAAAACAACACGCAAAAGAAACCAGAACGCATTTGGACGCTCGAACAAGCCGAAGAAATCAAAGCCCGTGTTGCGACTCAAGTCGGCACCGTCGAAGAAGAAAAGAAGCCCACCAAACAGGCTCCGCCACAGTTGTTCGATCTGACCAGCTTGCAGCGAGACGCAGGTAACAAATTCGGTTTCGCAGCCAAGCGAACCCTGCAACTAGCCCAAGCGTTGTACGATCGTTACAAGCTGCTGACCTATCCGCGTACGGACTCGAAGTACCTTCCGGATGACTACTTGCCGACGGTTCAAGAAACCGTCGCCAACATGGCCAGTTGTAAACCCTCGGATTCAATGCCGCAACAGTTGATTGATAGTGCGCGTTGGTTGGTCACCAACAATCGAATCATCCCGACCAAGCGTGTTTTCAATACCAAGAAAGTTAGCGATCACTTTGCGATCATCCCGACGGGAAAAGCACCTCCAACGAAACTCGATGAAGCGGCTGCCAAGCTTTATCACTTGGTTTTACGGCGTTTTATGGCGATCTTCTACCCGCACGCGGAGTTCGAAGTCACTCGTCGGATCACCCGTTACCAACAAGACACGTTCCGTACTGACGGTCGAATTTTGGTCGTGCCGGGTTACCTGACCGTGTACGGTCGAACCGCCGGCGCCGCCGCAGACAAAGACGAATTGGTCGCGGTTGTTGATGGTGAATCAGCCACCAACACCGAGATCGAACTTCGCTC
>CAZKTR010000876.1:0-1530 GCA_964555525.1 uncultured Pirellulaceae bacterium | reverse complement strand
ACAACCGCGGCGGATACTACGAGCGTTTTCGAGGTCGAGTTTTGTTTCCGATTCGCGACACACTGGAACGTCCGATCGCAATCGGCGGTCGCGTCGTGCCTCGTTTGTACGAAGACAAGGAAAAAGTCCCACCGGCGAAATACGTTAATAGCCCTGAGACGAAGTTGTTTTCCAAATCAAAGAACCTATACGCATTGAATCTATGCCGGGGATTCATTCAAAAATCCGAAAAGAAAAACGTCGTCATCGTCGAAGGCTACACCGACGTGGTCGCGGCATGGCAAGCAGGCCTACGAAACGTCGTGGCAGCTCTTGGAACCGCGATTAACGAACAACACCTACGAGTGATCAAACGCTTTGCGGACACCATCACTTTGGTTCTGGACGGCGACGAAGCCGGGCAAAAGCGAACCAACGAAATGTTGGATTTGTTCGTGGCTCACGACGTGGATCTGCGAATCTTATCGCTCCCCGAAGGCTTAGACCCGTTCGACTACTTGCTCGAAAACGGCGCTGCTCCGTTCCAAGCGATGATCGATGCAGCGCCTGATGCGATTGCTCATAAGATTTTGAAGGAAACCACAGGCGTCGATCTGGTGCAAGATACACACCGAGCCAACATCGCTCTAGAAAACATTTTAAAAACCATCGCTCGCACTCCCGCTGCGATGCTGAGCGAATCAGCCGCCAAACGAATGCGGCACGATCAACTGATCATGCGACTAGCCAGACAGTTCCAACTGGTGCCTGATCATGTTAAACATCGGCTGGTTGAGATCCGAAATTCGATCCGGCCGGTGACTCCGCAACAGCAGGACGATTTCGCCGACCAGCGGATTGACTACTCAAAGCTGGACCGAAGCGAAACCGAACTAATCCAGATTTTGATCCAAGCCCCTTCCTTGCTGGACACAGCAATTGAAAGGGTTGTGCCCGACGAATTTAAACCGGGAGTGTTGAAAGATTTGTACCGCATCATGGAAGACTTTTCACATGATGGCAAAGAAGTAGGCTACACCCAATTGAGCTTGGAGCTAGAAGACCAACGCTTGCGAGGACTTGTAGACTATTTGCACGACGAAGCGACTGCCAAAAAGCAGGCGGCTGAATCAACCAAGAGTGAGTTTTACACGGAATTAGACGAACAGTTGGAATCCGTGATTGAAATATTCACCAACCGCCGAGATGCGAGTGGTGTACAGACGAAAATTTCGCAATTGCACGGCGGCCAGCTGGACCCTGATCAAGAAGCGAAAGCGTTAATGGAACTGTTTGCCAAACAGCAACGGATCCAACGCGACAAAAAAACGAAGTAGCGTTCTTGTATTTGGTTTCTCATGGAAGGGAAGCCGCAAGACCGTGATAGATCGATGAGCCAAGTGACTCGACAGACACCATCTTTTTCCTCCGCCAACCCATAAACGCTGGACACCGGCAACATTGCGGTAGTGAAATCTTTGGCCTGTTGCAAAGAACTTGAACTCGTTAATCCCCCGAGACGTCGAACGCGAAATGGAATTCGCAGGAGGA
>CAZKTR010000875.1:0-1531 GCA_964555525.1 uncultured Pirellulaceae bacterium | reverse complement strand
CGATTCGTATTCAGCAAACTCCTGCACTCGAGATCCCTTTTTCAACTTAAGAAACCGCGTTGAAAACGCGTAAAGCCCAAGTCGGTATGGTATCGCGTTGGTCTTGCGATGGCTACCGGCTTGGGCAATTTACGTGATTTTTGGTTTTTCGTCGCCGCCGAAAGTGACGCGTCCATTGAGAATTATATATCCAAATAGAAACCCCCACTTCCTCAGCCTGAGGGATCAAGTGTTAGTTCGCAAACGACGAGAACGTCTGTTCGACTTGGCGTGCGGAGGTGCGGGTTGGGGCGGCGACTTTCAGCCGCTGCTCAAGTTCACGGCGAGCGGTGCGAATACTGACTCTTAGTCCGTGATCGGAATCAAGGTCTAGTGTTCCGTCGCTTGGTTTAGCTGCGTCGTGAAGTTCTACGTCGGCACCCACACCAACTTGGTTAATGGCCTTGCCGGTGGGCGAGTAAAACTTAGCTGTTGTCAAGCGAACGCCGCCACCGGATACGTGTAGCGGGAAGATTCCTTGAACAGAACCTTTGCCGTAGCTACGACAACCGATAATGGTTCCTCGTTTGTGATCGCGAATCGCGGCGGCGAAAATTTCACTGGCACTCGCTGAGTTCTCATCAACCAAAACGATCAACGGAACTCGCCAGGTGTTAGCCGCTTTGGCTCGGTGAGTAAAATCCTCCATTGGGTTTCTACCTTTGGTCGACACGATCACGCCGCTGTTGATGAAGCGATCAGCAACATCAACCGAAGCGGGTAGTAGACCACCGGGATTGCCTCGAACGTCCACGATCAAAGAACGCATGCCATCGCGGCTAAGTTTCCACAATGCGGCGTCAAAATCGCGGGCGGTTGTTTTTTGGAAGTTAGTCAGTTGGATATAGCCAATGCCTGCTTCGTTATCGATGATGCCAACTTGATCAACGCTAGGGATTTCAACTCGACGTCGTTCTAAGGTCAACGGTTGTGGACCTTGTCCTCGGTCGAGGGTAATCACTACGGTGGAGCCTTCAGGGCCACGCATCAAGTCTGCGACACGATCGCCACCGAACTCACTAACCTTTTGGTTATTGACTGCAGTGATTTTATCACCGTTGACGATTCCGCCTTGGCTGGCAGAGCCACCACGAATCACGTTAACGATCTCTAAGTGGTCTTGGTGCGTGCGAAGTTCGACACCCAAGCCAACGAAATTACCTTCGATCTGCGACATGGTTTCACCGTACTGTGCGCTGGACATGAAGGCCGAGTACGGGTCGAGTGCCGAGATGGCTCCGCAAACGAACTCGTAGATGGTCGCTTGTTGCGATAGACCGATCGATTGGTTTAAGTCTTGAGACAGTTGCACGGCAACGTCGTAAGCTTCGTTGCGATTGGTGACTCGAGCAGATCTAAGTTGTTCACGAGTTTGTAGGATCGTTTGGTGGATCGTTTCAGTTGAAACGTTTGGCAGGTTGACTTCGCGGAACTCAGGCGACATCAACGCCACTTCCAAGCTGGTCAAACCAAAGCTGGCAATCTCAGACCA
>CAZKTR010000874.1:0-1532 GCA_964555525.1 uncultured Pirellulaceae bacterium | reverse complement strand
ACATCCAAGCGATCGCAAAGAAGTGCGGGAACTGCCACAAGAACAACACGCCAAACAGCGCCCAGCCCACCAAACCAACCGACTCCGTGGTGGCGAGGCTTCCCATGATCACTGGCATCGCACCTGCGACGGCTCCGATTTCTGTGTTCAATGGCGTGTAGCGTTTAAGCGGCGTGTAAATGAACACGTACAAAACCCAGTTCGCAACACCGCAAACTCCCGTTTGCCAATTCACGCCGCCGAACAAAAACGCGACCGCGATCCCTAGTGTGATCGCTCCGAAGGTCGCCACTTCGGCGGTCGTTAACTCCTGGGCTGGCAACGGTCGCGACGCAGTTCGCTTCATCAGGAAATCAGTGTAGCGTTCGATGTACATGTTCATCGCGTTGCCACTACAAGCAATGAACAGCATCCCGATAAAGCCGGCTAGCAGCTTACCGTAGTCAACCGATGGTTGCCCCGCGGCGACACTCGCCACGATCGCGGCGCACACGAACGTCACCAACACCATCGTCGTGATCCGCGTCTTCGTGAGTTCCACGTAAGCTTGCGTTCGCGTTCGCGTTGCGGTTTCAGGCTGAGTTGTTTCGGGTTTTGAAGTCACCGTCGACATTGTGTTTAGGGGTTTGTTGTCAGCGTCAATCGAGCAGTTGCATGGTAGCTACGACGACATCGGAGCGCATGAATCGTCCAAAACGCTAATATTAGCGAACCAACGGCAACATGAGCAGTAACTAAATTCATTTGAGTGAAAGTTTTTTCGGCGACAATATAATTTGACGCAAATCGTTGGTCGCCCATCATGGCAGGCCAGCCAAACTTGACTACCCAAGTCGTCAGTCCTAGTCCAAATTGAACTAGCACCAACAACCCTAACAGGTTAATCGAACCGCGAACGCCCGAGCCTCGGACTTGTGCTCGCCGCGACAGAAACCACTGCAGTAAAGTCCCGCCGACAATCAAAACGGCCGTCATGATATGGATCGCCACCAGCATCACATATAGTTTCGGCGGCGAATCGACATTGATATGCCGCATGAACGCGCCCACGACCAACTGGCCAAAACTCACGGTCAACATCACCGGCGCCAGCATCATCATCCACTTGGTGGCTCGGCCTTGCGACTGGCCTTGCTGCTTTTGCAAATCAAAACCCTGCCACCATCGCGAAGTGACCGTGACAAAACCAGCCACGAACGCAAAGAACAGCGGCCCGACACAACCGTGAATTTTAGCGACCACGCGAGCGTCCATTACAACCCGAGCCCCACCTAGTAGGCCTTGAAAGATTACCAGCGCCAACAAAACCACCGAAAACTGTTTTACCCAAGGCCGAGCTTCACTGCGGTAGGTGAACCAGACCAACGCGATCGAAATCACACCTGCCAAGCTTGCCAGCAACCGGTGCCCATGTTCAACCATCAAATCAAATGGCCCGTACAGCCACGATTCCAGTGGATACGAAAACATGTTGTAACCGTAGGTGTTTGGCCAATCGGGAACTGCCATGCCGGCGTCGGTCGTTGTCACCA
>CAZKTR010000873.1:0-1536 GCA_964555525.1 uncultured Pirellulaceae bacterium | reverse complement strand
ATTCAAACAGTACGCCAGAGATGGTCGCGGCCGCGCGGAAATCAATTGACTCGCGGTTGGCGCAGGGCGGCGGGCACACAGGCTGGAGTCGCGCGTGGATCATCAACTTCTGGGCTCGACTCAAGGATGCTGAAAAGGCTCATCAAAATATCGTTATGCTACTGAAAAAATCCACCAGCAACAATCTATTTGACATGCATCCTCCGTTTCAGATCGATGGGAATTTCGGAGGAACAGCAGGGATGGCGGAAATGTTGATTCAGTCCCATGCCGATGAAATTGAATTGCTGCCAGCGCTGCCCGAAGCTTGGAAGAACGGTTCGTTAAAAGGGATCTGTGCTCGTGGCGGTTTTGAAGTCGATTTCCAATGGACAAATGGCAAGCTGGTTGCTGCAAAGCTTAGATCGAAACTGGGCAACGGTTGCCAGATTCGCTACGGCACGAAGACAGTGGAACTGCAAACCAAAACGGGACAAGTCTACGATTTAAAAGGCTTGATTCAGTAATTTTAAAAAAGCTGAGCTAATAATTTAGGGTTGGCAATTTGAGCCGTTTTGGCGATAGCCACGGTTTTCGCAGCTTCAACCGAGGCTATCGCCAAAACGGCTCATCCTAAAATTAAGCTGTGACAAAGCACTCGTTTAATCAATGACGCAAACAAAAAACGCTCGTGGTTAGTGAGAACCACGAGCGTTTTTAAATTTGAATTTGTTAAGTCGAATGTTTAATTGGTCAAGATCGTAATGAAGGGAGCGATGTCCAAGAAGTTGACGACTCCATCCTGATTGCAGTCCGCTTCGGCTTGAAAATTTCCAATGGTCAGAACCGAAATGAAGGGGGCAATGTCTAAAAAGTTAACCACACCGTCCAGATTGACATCACAAATAAGATCAATAGGAATGTCGTCGGTCGCAATCTGAACAGTAAGGCCCTGTATGGCGACGCTACCCACAGTTGCTTCAAGCAGCAAAGTTTCTCCAGCTTCTAGGAACATGCCATTAGGATCATCTTTAGTGATGAAGCTGGTAACGTCGGCGGTTGAAGATGGGAGAGGGTCGGAAATAAGGGTGTCGCCAACCCTGAATTCCTCAAGTTGGCTAATGGCATCCAAACCTTGGAGGTCAACCTCTTGGATGAATAAGTCCTGGCTAAAGGAAATCGTAAGTGACTCGTTTAAAGTAGCATCAAAGAAGAAAAATTCGTCACTGGCTTCTCCACTATGAATGCCCAAGCCCAGTAAATTATTGGCATTCGCTTGTATTACTGCCCCTTCACCTCCTGTAAATCCGTTAACCGTAAGCATCAGTCGCTCAGCTTCTGGTCTACCGTCCTCTACTACGGGAACAGAAAAAGGTATGCCAGTTCGCTCAATTACTTCTGCATCTTCATCTACTATAGCGCCCTCTGACGTAGCATTGTCTATACCTTCACCTGTTTCGTTAACCCCGCCCCTGAGATCAATTTCAATAACTACTGGTTCCTGTGCGTAGCTGAGGCTTGTGATTATTAGTGAGAGTGCCACTGCACTTGACCAGA
>CAZKTR010000872.1:0-1537 GCA_964555525.1 uncultured Pirellulaceae bacterium | reverse complement strand
GGATGAATCAGTCTCGCCAGAGATGTGGGGTATAAAAAGGCTTCCAGCCGGTCTTACGCGCCGGCCGAGGCAAAACGTTATACGTACACGAAAACGTACACGAAACAAGCCAGCCAGCACGGTAGCTCTTTGTAAATTTTACACCCGCCACAATAAAAAGCGTTGCCGCTCCACCACCGCGTAAGACAGGCCAGAGGCAACTGTCGCCACCTACGCCTTCAGGCGACACTACTTCAACGCGTTACGCCGAACGGTTTCTGCGTTGAAACGAGCTGCATCGTAGGGGTCGACCGCAACCGGAGTGACGGAACCAAGACGATGACTTTGCTTCAAATCAGGAATGGCGGCAACTTTTGAAAAACCGCCTTCGCTAGATTTCACTTGTGCTGACCTAGTTGGCTCATTCGTTCTGCCAGCTTGCTGAACCGGAGCCGCATAGCTTGCTTGCTGAACCATACCGTCTACCTTCGCGTTAGCAACCAAGTCGCTGGCGACCAACTGCCCCTGTACCGCTTTGGGCAAACGTTGCAACGGATGTGACTCCGCCACCTCAAGCTGCTTCGCCTTCATCGCCTCGGCGAGCTCCCGCTGCTTTTGTTTTACATGGCTGGCTCGCAGCACCGTAAGCTGACGATTAAGAGAATCTAGTTCGGCCGCAGAAATATCACTATTCATCAAGATGTTCAATTGGCTCTCAGCATGCTCAAACAACTTGTGCTTCAAGCACCAGCGAAATAAATCCACTTGCTTTCGAGCATCCGAGGCGCGAATCCGGGCAGACTTGCCCCAAAAAGCCTCTGACTTTGAATCGCAAACAAACTCGGCTTTGTTTTTTGAAATCACCAAACGACTACCTTGTCGGACTTGGACGATCAAATTGTTTGTATCTTGTTCGATACGCCCGATCAGCATTTCACCGTTCTTCAAAACCAAAATCTGTTCACCACTGGCTACCTCAGGGGCTTGCCAATAACCCAACAGGGGTGAATTTGCACTGCCCAATACCCATAGCGCAAGCGCGAGCCACACTCCAACAATGAAATTTTGATTTGGTCCGGCATGCAGCATTCCGGACGATAGAAAAACCGATTCTGGCGGTCAAGATGAACCCATTTTTGAAAACGTTCAAATAAGGTCTTCTTGATTCGCTAGCAGAAAAAGGTGCGACAGCCTCTGGCCTGTCATCCGCTGCGGCGGGAGGCGGAAACACTCCGTATTGCGGTAGTCGTTAGAATTGACCAACCACGAAATACACGAAAAGAACGAAAGACTTTGGTTTTCGTGTATTTCATTTCTTTCGTGGTTAAAAAGTTGCAAGGACTATGCGCACAAAAAAAGCTCGTCAAATGACGAGCTTTTTTCGTTTTTTTATTGGGGTCTGGTGACTACTCGCGTGGACGAACCGCGCCAGTCAAACCACTGTAGTCTTCACGGTCTTCTTCGTGCCATAGTGGCTGACCTTTAAGGACTCGACGACGAAGTGCTTGAATCTTTTCGTCTGAACCAGCTGGAGCATCCGTCGCAGAAAAGTCGCCCG
>CAZKTR010000871.1:0-1538 GCA_964555525.1 uncultured Pirellulaceae bacterium | reverse complement strand
GCTTTACCAGTTTCGATCGCTTGGAATTGCAGCGAGCGAATCGTATCGGTGGTGTCTTGCTGAGCACAAACGTTCGACGTGAAAGCAAAAACCAAAGCAGCAATTAGAAAACATCGGATGATCATGGAGCTAGATACGAAAAGAAAGCGTCAAAAGGCCACATTGTAGCTCAGCATCCAAAGCCTCGAAATGAGTGAAAACGGTACTTATAGTACATTCTATGCGGCACTGGCAAGCGTTTGGAGATCACTCGAACCAATCTCACCGACAAAATTCAAGTCTGCCGATTCGGCTTCTTTGCTGCCAAACACGAATACGTTTGTCCGATTACTTTCACACAAACTCGCTACCGCTGGTCGAATCGATTGCTCTACCATCATGATCGGCCGGAAACCTGTCACAATCATTTGCTCGGCCATTGAATTAATCGCATCCGCCAAACTTTGCCGCATCGTAGGCGACAACCCAATTCGAATTTCGTGCCGATCACTATCCCAAGCACAGGCCAATCGATGTTGCAGTTCACTGCTGAGTGTAAACACTGACACCGGTGCTCGTTCAGTTCCCGCCAAACCGGCGGCGATGTGATGCGACAATCGTTGACGCACTCGTTCGGTCAGTTGCCAAATCGATTTCGTTTCAGCGGCGTGATCACCCAACGTTTCCAAAATCAGTCCCAACGGGCGAATGGAAATCCCCTCTTTAACTAACGACTTGAGCACCTGCTGAACTTGCGAGATGGTCAGCAGCGTTGGAATCACTTCTTCAACTACCGTCGGCGAGGCAACACGAACGCTGTCGACGAGAAGTTTGGTAGAATCTCGCGTCAACAGATCCTCCGCATTCTCGATCGCGGCGAATTCGAGTTGTTGCGACAAAACATCGGTCGACGTTTTGACTTGATAGCCCGCTTGCTGCGCTACAGCGATTGATTCAGGTTGGATCCAATAGCTTGGCCCGTCGGCCAAATGTCCTTCGGCGACTTCGCGAACCGCGAGTTCCCCCAGCGGTTTAGTCGCGTTGCCAGTATCGATGGCCAAACAAAAATCGGGTTGAATCGTCCCCTGCTCCACCACTCGTCCTTGGATCAAGATTCGAAACTGGTTGGCATCCAGTTGCATGTCATCCTTCAGCCGAACCTTCGGCAACACGATTCCGATTTGGTTGGCGACCGACTGACGTACGGCCGTGATCTGCCCCAGCAAAAATCCACCGTTGCTTGGATCGGCCAAGCGTATCAGCCCCATGCCCAATTGCATTTCAACGACATCACTGGCAAGTAAGTTTTCGATTGAACAAGCGTCCGAGCTGGCTGGTCGCATTTGGT
Source organism: uncultured Pirellulaceae bacterium (assembly GCA_964555525.1). Lineage (GTDB taxonomy): Bacteria > Planctomycetota > Planctomycetia > Pirellulales > Pirellulaceae > Mariniblastus. Next base: position 211 of record CAZKTR010000871.1, on the reverse strand, counting down.
CATTTGCAGTTATCGCTCTGGCCTTTGCAACATGAGTTGCAAGTGCCTGTTGATTCCGCTGTTGCAATGCGTAGGCACCGCCCAAGCACGCTGCGGCGATGGCTAACAAAGGGATTTTTGGCAAATCAGTCAGCACCATCAAGCCGAGGAAAATCGCAGTAATCACCAACACGACTGGCCGAGCAAAAACCTGTTTAGCAGATTCCCGTGA
>CAZKTR010000870.1:0-1542 GCA_964555525.1 uncultured Pirellulaceae bacterium | reverse complement strand
TGCAACATTCTTTCAATCGCCAATTGCGATCGCCCGGTTCGCATTAGTGCTTGTGCAGCCGTGATTCGGATTGGCAACTTTTTGCCGTTGAGCAATTGTTGTCGAATGAGCTCTTCAGCCTTGTCGCTTCCGTGCTGGGCCAGCACGGCGATCAGCCGTTTGCTAGTCCACTCTCGGGTCGACTTAGCGAGTCCTTTTCGAATCGCCTCAACTGCCGAATCCGGATATTTCTTGACAAGGACTTGTGCTTGGTTCGATGAGTTATCGTCTCCAGTCATGACGGCTTCAATCAAAACCTGTTCTTCACCTTTGGTTTTGACTTCTTTCCACCAAGCTTCTATTTGCTTTTTGATCGATGTTGCTTGCCCGTCCTTGGCCATCGCACCGTTGGTGTAGGTGCGTTGATAGAAATTCCGTCCAGCTATTCGACACAAGATTCGTTCAGCACAATCACCGACCCGTAATACGTGGTGGGAAAAATAAAAATTACGATGGTAGCCGACTGAACGAGTAAATCCTTGATCTTCAAGCACCTCGATAAGCTGCGGTACGGCGGGGAATCCGAGGGTGACTAACTTTGCGGCCGGGCTTTCTTCTCCTCGCTCATCTAGAAAAATATCACAGGCTCCAGGCTGACTCCATTGTTGTCCATTTTGATTTCGCAATTGATAAATCAACTCGGCAATCAAAGCTTCGCCTTCTAGTTCGTCCAGCGGAAGTATCTGTTTGGCGGCGTGTGCTTTGTCTTCCTCGATCATCTTTTTGAGCAGGTCGACCGTTTTTTGCGCACGTTCGACATGCTTTGACTCTGGGAAATGTTTAGTAATGTCTTCGAACTGTGCGAGTAATTTGGGACGAGATATTTTAGGTGTGCCGAAAGCGAGAACGGCTCGCCACATTCGCGTATGGGCTTGGTCCTTTTTGAGAAACTCGATCAACGAAATCGCTTTTTCGCGATCTCTTTCTTTCCATTGACGATTGGCCAATTCGAAAAGCTCATGTGCTTCTTTGTTGAGCCCTTGCGACGCACACGCCCTAGCAAGAAAAACAGTCTCGAAAGGTTCGGACGTCATTTCGCCGAACCGAGCCCAATGATCGTCAGGTTTGTTTTTCTTTTCGGATTCAAGTCGTGCTTTGACGACTTCCTTTAGATCCAGTCGCTCGAAGAAGACGGCTTCAAATGGCGCCACGTTAACTTTTTTTGCGTAAGTTGTTTGTTCGCCAGTCAAATCAACAACAGTAAAATTCTCACCCTCTTCCGCCGTCAAGAACCCGATGATGTACGTATTTTTCTCCGGTTCGTCACCGCTCTTGTACCATTGGCCTGTTGCGACATTGACTACCGCTGCCTTGGACAAATCTTGGTAGCCCAATTCGTCCAACCATGCAATCAGTTCTTTTTCGGTTTTAAGTAGCTCATCAGCCTCAGCTGTTTTCAATTGAAAAGTGGAAATAAGCAATGAGACGAATAAGAAAATCAAAGTACGCACACCGTTCTCCCTATATAACTTACAAACCTTGCCCTGCTAAATTATAGCAATT
>CAZKTR010000869.1:0-1543 GCA_964555525.1 uncultured Pirellulaceae bacterium | reverse complement strand
AATGATGAGTGTCTTGGACATTTCCGTGGGGTACCTTTGGGGTCCGTTTTTTAAAAAGTAGGCAATATCACCGTTTAACAGTTCTCAACTTCGACCGAAAAAGGGGCAAAAATGAGCCTTGGGTTCGCTTATGGCTTGGTTTTGGCATTGAAACACCGGCAAAACAGCGATAGATTTTGCTTGGGCGTAGAGCTCGCAACGGTTAGCTGATAGCTTATGGTTGTTAATCTCTGCGACAGAGAATTAATCGGCCAGTTTACCTGCTGTCAACCCCTGAAGACTTTAATTAGGGTATCAGTCGGCCATTGGCCCTCGTTTTTACTATATATAATCTGATTCGGATTTCGTAATGCTCGGTTGGTTTCGTCGACACGCAACTATTTTGATGGTAGTTCTTGGTTCTGCCGCAATGGTTATTTTTGGTTTGGGCTCAGTTTTTGATAGTTTTGCCCGTTCTGCGTCCGAGAAGGTGCGCGAAAACCCAGCCGTTGCTACTTGGGCCGGGGGAGAACTTACGCGGGATAGCGTGATGGGCGTCTATCAAAACCATGGTGAGTGCATGCGGTTTTTGAGAGCCGTCGTAGAGACCGCCGAAACCAAATCAGGTGATCGCGTGACTTCACTTGCCGACATGGTTTCCTCTATTGAAGGTGACAATCGTGAAGCTGTCATGGGAGCGGTTCTACAACGGCTGATATTGGCTAAAGCCGCCGAAGATCAAGGCTTTATGGTCGGTGACGGAATGGTGGACGAGTACATCGCTTTGATTTCAGGTGCTGCTCAGTTTTCCGAGGCTGATTTGAGAAAAATTAATCGAAGTGTTAACTCGACCTCGTTGGACGTTGTTAAAGAACATTTAAAGGTCGAGCTGAAGGCGATGCAAATGAATCGGCTGTCGGTCGTTGGTATGAGCTTGCCACCCAACCCGACCGAAGCGATCTCATTGTACGGACGGACTGCCGAACGTATTGAGTGCGAAGTGATTCCGGTTGCGGTCAGCGATTTCGTGGACAAAGTCACCGCTGAACCATCCGACAGCGAGTTGCGTGAACTTTTCAAAGAAGGCAAAAACGATTTGCCTGATTTTACTGGGGAAAAACCCGGCTTTAAGTTGGACCGAAAAATCAACGTTCAGTATTTTGTGGCTAACGCGGAAAGGTTTTTGCAAACCGAAATGAACGCGATCACTGACGAACAAGTTCAAAAAGAGTACGATCGTTTGGTAGAAAAGAACCATGTTTTGGTAGTCGAGCCGGTCGTTAAGGACAACTCGTTCGTGATTCCGGGTTTGGACAGTTTGGATATGCCTGAGGAAGGCGACTCGGATTCTGGAAACGCAGATGATGCGCCAGCAGTGCCAAACGATGATGCTCCAGCACTACCAGGCGATGATGCACCTGCGCCGCCGAGTGGCGACGCGCCGGTAATGACTGAACCAGCAAGTGACTCTGCTCCCACGGTTGAAACACCAGTATCTCCTGCTACAGAAGTCGTTCCTAGTACAGAAGTCGTTCCTGGATCTGAAGTCGTTCCTGGATCTGAA
>CAZKTR010000868.1:0-1543 GCA_964555525.1 uncultured Pirellulaceae bacterium | reverse complement strand
AGCCCCGTGTTTATCATGGAACCATGAACACCACCTCCGAAAGTCTGTTGTTTCGTTTGCAACAAGTCGATGGTCGCCTTGATCAAACGGCTTGGGAAGAATTCGTCCGACTGTACACGCCGCTGATGTTCTACTGGGCGCGGAAGACAGGGCTAAACACCGCCGATGCTTCGGACATCGTTCAGGATGTGATCACGCGCGTGCTTGAGAAGCTGCCCGGCTTTTCCTACGACTCTTCCAAAAGCTTTCGGGGTTGGCTACGAGCGATCACGCTCAACCGCTATCGCGAGATCAAACGTCTTAGGTCCAGTGGCATGAAGTTCACGACCGAGTCAATTCTAGAAGAGTTGGCTCCGATCGAGGTTGCCGAATCGACTTGGGACATCAACTACGCGCGGCTGCTGGTTACGCAATCAATGGAGCAGAGCAAAAACGATTTTGCCCCGTCGACTTGGCAAGCCCTGCGGTTGGTGTTGTCCAAAGGCAAAACCGTCGACCAAGCGGCCCAAGAAACCGGCGTTAGCCCATGGACGATCTATTCGGCTCGGTCACGACTGCTGGCCCGTTTACGTGGCGACCTAGAGGGATTGATGTAGGCCACATTCCCCAAAACTCAAGTGTTTTCAATGATTTTCACAGCTCAAAAAAACTTTTCACCTTTCGCCACAAAATCCTTGGTCCTCGCGCATAGTCTTTTTTGGCAGCCAACGATCGGCTTCCCGAGCGAGGTCCAGCAGAACGTGATAAGGTAAAACCATGAGCGCAATTGAAGCCACAAAATGCCCCGACAAAATAACGCTGACTGACTATCTGTTGGGGCAGCTTGAAGCTCCAAGGTTAGACGCGTGTGAATCTCACATCGCCGACTGCGACAAGTGTCACGAAACGCTGCGGGGTCTCAGCGCCGAAGACACATTAACTCAACAGGTCGGCGACGCGTTCTTGCATGCCGCCGGATCCGATTCTTTTACTGACAACTCAAACGAAAGCCAACACGTCCGCGGACTGGTCGATCAGCTTTTGAGCGAAACCAATAACCACTCGCGCCAGCCAAAGCCCACTTTCGCTGACACGGAAATCTTGGCTGACCGAGCTGCTGAAATTTTAAGATGCGTTGATTCCGACTCTAGCAACCAAGCCCTTGGTTCGATCGGCAACTACCGTTTGATTCGTCTACTTGGAGCCGGCAGCACCGGCGTGGTGTTTCAAGCGATCGATGAAAAACTAGATCGCACCGTCGCCTTGAAAGTTCTCCGCCCCTCATTGGGCTCGGTCGCTCGGGAAAGGTTTATCGCCGAGGCTCGATTGGCGGCGTCGATCGAGCACCCGAACGTTGTCACGATTTACCAAATCGACCAACAGGACCGACTGGCCTATATCGCCATGCAGTGGTTACCGGGCCAGACGTTGGAAGCAATACTCGGCGCGACCACAACGATCCCTGACGACGAAGTGCGTCGCATTGCAGCTCAAGTCGCCGCTGGTTTGCAAGCCGCTCATCAACGGCAACTGGTCCACCGCGATATCAAGCCTGCCAATATTT
>CAZKTR010000867.1:0-1544 GCA_964555525.1 uncultured Pirellulaceae bacterium | reverse complement strand
GTGTCAATTGGTGTCCACACAGTGATGAGAAAGATCTGTGGCATGGCGCTGTTGTGCCATTCGAGTAAGTATAAATGTCTTCAGGTTTCAATCCGATTGTTATTTTGGGGCCTGCCCCCTTCACCGTCCTTTTCGGTGGTTCAACCAGCTGTTGACGCAGTGCTCGGTTGACTGCAGGTTCAGACTGCGCAGCTCATGGCCGCACGCATGGGGGAACTGGGCCTGTCAGGGCCCTCCGTCCTTCAGCTGGCGCAACTGGCAGCCAAGGAGCTCCAGAACAGCCGAGCTTCCAACGGGCCGCATACGGTCCCTCGGTTCTAAGTTGTGGAGACGTCTTGGTGGGTGTGACGAGCGTCTTAGTTTCCGTTTTTGTTATTGCTTTAGCCGGTTGGGGAGCAGGTGTTGGTGCCAACTGTGTAGAAAGCACAGTCGATCATTTCATTGCAGCAGCACAAAACGTTTGCCAGCAGCGCTTGCGATACGTGGATCAAATTGTCGTGTTCCGAGCAGGCTATTATTCTGCTCCTGATGAGGTCGTTCTCGTGTGCTGTGGAGGGACCTCAGCAGAGAGACATTGTAGTGCTCGGCATTGATCGGCGATTGCGGAGTTGTTGGGGCAGATACCTTGAAAATAGATCGAACAATTCTGAGTTGTTCTATGCACCTTTACATATTGCTTGAGCTACGGAGCTAGGGGCCTGTGTTGCCGGTGGGCAGTGAACGCGGCAGTGGTGCATCGTCAGCTACCCTGTTTCGGATTGTTGCGGTGTGTGCAGCAGTGGTTCCCGCGTAGATAGAGAAATTCCGAATACTAAGGACTATTTTCCGGCTCTCGATTAGAGATAATTAAGAGACTGCGGGGAGTAATGGTGTGCAGGATTGTGAAGAAGTAGGTGTTGGACACGTATGCATGCGTTCGTAACAAATGCATGCATGGGAGTTGTAGAGTAGTTGCGGTGCTGCAGTTCTGAGGGTCAATTGCGTTGGAGAACGAGAATGTGTTGCGTTGGTGTCCTGAAAAGCTCCTGTACGTTGGCGTGCGTTGAGAGTGTGCGTTGAGAGTGTGTCGTGCTTCGCACGCACAAGGTACAAGAGGCAGTGTTTCCCACATAAATAAAGACTACTGAATTCTCCCTCTGCTCTTGATGTTGATGTTTAGTGATGAAGATGTAGGCAGGATTGAAGGAATGGTAGCATGAGCGCATGCATGCATACTTAAATATCACAATGCAAGTAGTGAAGGCTTGGAAGGAGAAGCTCAAAGGTGAGTTTGACATTGGTGTTTGCGGTGTGATGAGAGGTTGGCTGGTGGTGGTAATAGCAGGGCGAAGTATTTGGGCCGCTGGAACATGTTTGTTGGGCCAGGAAGGGTTATTTTAAATAACTTATCTATTGAGGTCCTAGGTGCTGGTTCATTGTTTGCAGCGGCCCGATGTTTGGTGTTGATACGGAGCGCTGATGGTATTGTGGAGGGGTGTTGACGGGCCCCTTGGAGTTGGTTCTATCACTATACCGTGTCCATAGGTTACTTCGAGGCAAGAGTC
>CAZKTR010000866.1:0-1545 GCA_964555525.1 uncultured Pirellulaceae bacterium | reverse complement strand
GGAGCTGGAGGGTGAGGCAGAGGGCGTGCTGTGCATCAAGCAGGCACGCCCCACGTCTACTATAAAGAATAGTAAAAAAACCAGTTTAGCACGCTCTGACCTGTTACCTGTCACAAGCCCGCACCAGGCATTCCTCTGCTTTACAACATGCAGACAGCTCTGATGAGCTTCGCAGCACTCGTCCTGCTTGGTGGCCATGGAAAGTGCTTGCGCTGCTGCCATGGAGTGGTCGTGGGCAGTGATTGGCATGTCGCTTAACATTTTCCATCTGGAAGCTGGAAATTAGACCCAGAAATTCTGAATTCTCTATCTGTAAGCGACACTGTGGTGATCAGTGGTCGTGTGCAGAGCTTCCCGCAATCTCTTAATTTTCTTTAGGTGAGACCCAGAAAATAGTCCTGAATATTCGTATTTTTTCTATCTGTACGGGAATCACTGGTCGTGTGCGTGCAGGGGTGGCCTTCAACCATACGTGGAGTGTACGGTGACCAAGAACGCTACGAGCAAACGTACTTTGCGCCGTACAAGGGATACTACTTCTCAGGGGACGGGGCCCGCCGTGACGGTGTGCCTCATTTTGTTGTTCCATCGTATCCATATCACGCCTTTCTGCCTCTGTTCGAATACAACTACGAACACACTTCTCGTGTTTCGGTGCCTCGGCGGGGGCCTGCTGAACGCATAGCCGCCCCCTCACACTCTCCTGCCGTGCAGCTGACGGGTACTACTGGATCACTGGGCGAGTAGATGACGTCATCAACGTGTCTGGGCACCGCATCGGGACCGCAGAGGTCGAGAGTGCGCTGGTGCTTAACGAGAAGTGTGCGGAGGCTGCGGTGGTGGGCTTCGAACACCCCATCAAGGGGCAGGGCATCTACGCCTTCGTGACGCTGATGGCCGGTGTCGAGTTGAACGCAGACGTGCAGAAAGAGCTGGTCACGTGCGTTCCATCACATGCGACTTTGTCTGCTCGACCTGGTTCGGATCGGATCGGTTCGGTTCTCTCACGTTCTTCAACTTTGTGTGCAGGGGGGTGCGGTCCCAGATCGGGCCGTTCGCAGCTCCTGATGTGATTCACCATGCGCCGGGCCTCCCGAAGACTCGCAGCGGCAAGATCATGCGCCGAATTCTGCGCAAGGTGGCATCGGGCCAGACCGACGAGCTTGGAGACACCTCCACCCTAGCAGACCCTTCCATCGTGGCCACCCTCATCTCTCTGAGGCCGGAGATGAAGCAGTAGATGTTCTGACAAATGAGTTTCACGAGCGTGCAAGGCGAGCGGTGGCAGCCGCCCCTCGTCTGAACAGGGATGCTGCAAGAATGTATGCGTGTGGAGTGCAGTGCAATGTTACGACTGCTCCGAGTACTCCGCTGAGACTTCTAGAGCATGATCCTTATAAGGTTCAAAACAGGTTGAAGCTTGGTCGTTACAAAGAGACGCGATAGTTGGGCAGGTAGACAATACAAACAGGCTGAAGTATCGACACATGCAATGTTAAAATTACAAGCTCTGGCGATCATAAGAAAGATAACCAACCAATGTAC
>CAZKTR010000865.1:0-1547 GCA_964555525.1 uncultured Pirellulaceae bacterium | reverse complement strand
GCAGAAGCTTGAAATGCAAAGTTGTGGAGAACGCTGATTTCCTCTAAAAACTACCTCTGCGCTCTCCGCGTCTCCGCGTTTTAATTTTTCAGACAGTCAACATCCATGCTACGCTTTGACCCGACAGCTCGCTCCGCTATGGTTCGTGTGTGTCTCGCTAACTGTTCGCATCGAGCATAGTGCTCGCCGAAGGTAGGCTTGGAAATCCCGGCGTCGCAGGGAAAGTGCTGCGTTCTTGGACCTTCTTTGACTGGTACATTGCATGATCACTGTCTCGGAGTAAGTCGCTCAGTTTCAGCACTGAGGCACTGGTAGAGCATCGGCCGATCGCCGCACTGATTTCGAGCACGTTACCATCTGATACACAGACAGGCCCCTGCAGTCTTTCGGAAAGCCTCGCAATTATGGTGTCGACTGCATCGGCATCATTTTCGAATGCCAGCACCAGAAACTCGTCTCCACCGAGGCGAGCGACGACATCGTCTTCTGACACTGAAGTGCGTAGTCGTTGAGCCACAAAGTTAAGGATTTCATCGCCGATGTCATGCCCGTAAGTGTCGTTGATCGTTTTGAACTTATTGAGGTCGATGTACAAAGCGGTTGCCCCAGAATTCAACTCCATACCGTCAAGCCGATCGATCCCGCGTCGATTGATCAGTCCAGTAAGAGGGTCCGTCTCGGCATCCTTCTCTGCAATCTCTGCACGATTAGCCGCATTGATATGCGAGGCAATCAGTTCCTGTTGTCCGTTAGCAAGTTTCCACACTCCTGTGACAACGACGTTGCCGTAGAAACACATCGTCCCCAGTGCTACGGCTGCGTGTCCAAACCAAAATGCCGTGACAACAAATGGTAGCAGCAGGCTTGTCAGCCCAACTCGTATGAGGGTCGCATGCACGCCGAGTGTCACAAATGAGCCCGCAGCTCCAGAAAACAACACGGCGGCCACGGTAAGAATGAAGCTGAGCTCAGGAACAGCACCGTTGGGGGTGAATAGCAGCGCCAAACTCAATGTCGCATTGGCAACGACGAGACCAACGTATGTCAAAAGAGGAATCCGATTCACACGTCTGTTGCGAAACGGAAGGTAGAACGAAAGCGCAAGAATCCAAGTTGCGAAGTGATGCACAACTCCGAACCACAGGAGCGATCCATGATCAGCACATGCCCACGCGATTCCGATGAGCGAAATAGTCGCTAAAACATGGCCGACAACATACGGCAACCGGTCGCGTTTGAAACGATCTACTTGCGCACGGGCAAACTCTGTTTCCCGATCCATTTTCCATCCCTGCTAATAATAGTATTTCAATTGCTACTAATATTCGTTCTCAAAACTTCGGCATCGCCATGCAACCTATGACTTACATTTCGTCTTCTTGACGGAATCACCAAGCACAAAAGGGAGTCGAAAAGTGAGAGATGTCGTGAAAAATGTCGGATATTGAGGGATGGCCGGCCTTTTGTGGCAATCTGCCAGCAAACTTTCGGGGAAATCGCTTCAAAATGGACCATTGCCGAAGCGCTTGTTCGTTTAACTTTGTAGC
>CAZKTR010000864.1:0-1548 GCA_964555525.1 uncultured Pirellulaceae bacterium | reverse complement strand
CTGTATAGTTGCACCTGCAACGCACATGCATTTGACGGACATATTCACAGGAAGTTGTGCATCAGTAGGGGAAACGGGTACACTGCCGTGTCCGAGGCGGTGCGCACTGCTCAGGAGGCTGAATCGAGGGATAGCGGAGGCAATCGCTGCCCACTGCAAGAGCGACAAGATCACAATGAGGGCCTGTACCGTGGTGAGAGCGGACTGCAGGTCTGTGAGCCGCTGGACCGCCCCCTGCACCCTGCTGGTTGTCAGACAAGAAACATCGTATATGTGCACACAACTGCACAGACAAGTACAAACACTCTCAGAACAAAAGAATTCAGTAGAATACGTCCAGCAGCAGCACACCTGTTCATTAAGAAACGCATCAAGACCAGTGTTGTCATCTTGTAGCGTCCACACCGGTAGATCTGCGAGTGGAACAGCACCTAGCTCCTGCGAATCACAGGTACACAGCGTCAAGATGGCCATGTCCAAACCTGACAAATCAGTGAGAGAAACAGCACGGGGAAGGAGGCAGCACCTGGTCTAAGCCGACACACTCTGGCAGCAGAGGGGCCTCGAGCACATCAGAGGCTGCTTCAGCATTGTCTTGCAGCACAGGGAAGGTTCTGACTTTGAAAGGGAGAAGCAATCGAGCGTAGGAGGTCTCGAGGTCGTTGTAGATGCTGTACTGTGCCTCGATGTTGCCCGGCAGTGTCAACCTGTAGAGTGCAAGCGGCTTTCTCGTGTACTAGCAGCAACAGTTTGGCATGACTGCAGTCCCGATATCCGAAATTTACATTGCTGGCAGATACGAGCATGACTTAGACCGTACCTGACAATGGAGGATGCCAGCATCAGGGCGATGACGAGGCTGTGCACCCCAGCCAGAGAAAGTTCAAGAGTGGGCAGGCGTGGCTTCCCATGCCTCTCACGCGACACTTTCTGCATTTTATTGTGGGTGAGATACGAACCGAAAGTTTACTTTCAAACGGGCAGGAATATAGAGTGGATGTGCACACCGAGCCGGTTGCTTGCAATCGGAACTGTTGAAGGGCCTTCAGAGCACTGACGATGTGCAAGATGGCAACGCACAGAAAGAAGGCATCACAAGCAAGCTGGTACCAGCCGTTAGGTGTGCTGAGATTCCAAACTGTGGCAGGTGCTGTCTGCACATGTACCTGTACATGTACCAGGATTGACAACCAACCTTGGCACTTTTCATCAGCAGCCACATGGCGATACATCCACATCGCTGAGAGCAGACCTTTGCATAAAATCTACCATGCAGGCCTTGCGTGATCTGGAATGCTGTGGTGGTGAAGGTTTCGAGGGGGTGGTTGTACGTGATGAAGCGCCCTCTCACAACATCTGTTCGGGGATCCAGGAAGCTTGCATCTTTGAGCAGCAGCATCACCCTTTCCACCGCACGTAGCGAAGCTTGCACCTGCACTATACCGTTTCAGGGGCGTTTGCACCTCGATAGCATCCTGGTGCGGAAGCACTCTTGCTCCAAGTGAAACTACAAGCAGACACTGGCAGACAGTCCCACATGACAAAAAT
>CAZKTR010000863.1:0-1549 GCA_964555525.1 uncultured Pirellulaceae bacterium | reverse complement strand
CTACTCTGCAGCCCCTTGATTTGTGACCTGAAAAGCTATCCAACAGAAATAAGTGTTCATTTCATGATTGCTTCTCCTCGGACACGGTGCAGCTGCTCCAGAGTTCCGCCGGATCACCAATCATCGTAGTCTTCGCAATGCAGTTCTTCTAGACCAGCTGGCGTGCGCTGAGGCAGCACAGATGGCGTCACAATTTGTCCATGTGCTGCAGAATGATAACTGGGCCCACGCAGCGCGCCCGCGCGACCACGTGCACTGGTGCAGCTCTGAACCTGCTCCTGTCATGTCTGCGATGTCCCCGGGAGCGCATGACGCCACTTTTCAGCGCCCCACTGCATCCAGTGCAGCTGCACACAACCTGCAGCCGCCCGTGCTACCAACTTCTGCACCGACAGAGATTACGGCTCCAGAGATATTCTCAGGAGCAGCCGGTCTTGCAGATGGAGATGGTCCCAGAACACGCTCCGCAGAAAAGCGCCTGGCAGCACGCAAAGGTGGTGTGGAGGGCTACAGCAATCATCCTGAGATTCAGCGTGCAGAGTCTTCACAGCTACAGCGGCAGCAATCCCAAACGAACGAGGCATGGAAGAGCTCGTCCTGGGTATCCTATGACAAGATCTCTAGGCAGCATGAGTTTGCCGTCGAGGTCGTCAGCGGCTCAGCGCAATCCTGCTTCAAGTTCACCAAGATTGTGCACATCAAGGACAAGTACATAATAGAGAATCGCACTGGGGAAGTGCTCGATGTGCGTGCTGACTTCTGGAATGTGTGCTGGTTGCTCTAATGCTTTGGTGTCAGACTCTTCGTTGTGGAGAGGGTTCTGACGTTTAGTGCCGTTATATCTACTGCACTTGCTGGATAATTCGATATCCGTGCTTGCCAGGGTGTGGTGCAAGCCGCTGATGAAGACCAAGAACCATCTTCAGTTTTGGATAGAATCGTTCCGTGCATGCCCAAGGTCAATGCATCAGACCATGGCGTACTTAGTGTAGAATATGGCGTGCAGGTGAAGCAGCGCAACACCCCAGACCCCGGAGTGCCCTTTGGCCCGGAGGGCATCAAGCGTTCTGCTTGCCAGCTCCCCGATGGAGCATCTACTGCGTTCTTCTGGGACGACAACACTGCACCCAAGAGCGTAGTAGCACGGCTGGCCTCTGACGGCCCAGGCAGATGGGAATGGTCGGGTAGCTTTGCACTGCCGGAGAAGGAAGACTATGTAGGTCTGCGGATGCATCATACAGATGCTATGGGGGTTCGGGACGGACAGACAGTCATCCTGCCAGTCAGCATTGCGGTGGATGCCTCTAAGGTTGTTTTAATTTCTTTCAAAGCGAGGCAGAACCTTCCTCCATACAAGATCAGGAACTCTTGCGCCGCAGTAGATGTCATTGTGTCGCAGCAAGTGGACTCGGTGCGTGCCTGCCTTTGTTGTTCGCCCTCCTGCTTTTCTGCAACTCTGTGCTCTGATTCTCTACATCAGGCCCAGAAAACGTTCTCAACAACTGCAACTATCGCCTCCAATACCGCGGTGCTGTACAGTCCCATCAAG
>CAZKTR010000862.1:0-1549 GCA_964555525.1 uncultured Pirellulaceae bacterium | reverse complement strand
GCGCATTCGGCTCACACGGAACGGGTGATACGTTTTTGAATTCCATTCTCTGGGCTTCCGCCAGAGTATCGCAACCGTACAACCCAATGAAAATAATGACCATGCGTTTCAGTTAATCCACGCGGCAAAACCGAAAAAATCGCCGTTGAACACCTGTTGAAAACGACGCCAAGTCGCGGGCGCTGAAATATCGCCTTCCTCAAGATAGTCACTGGCCGCAATGCCATGAGCCCACAAGACCACGTCGATATCGCTTGGGTTGTCGAAAAACTTCTTTAAGTTCAAACCGCGTCTTGGATTTTTGCCTCGCCAAAAAGGAATCAACTTTTCCCCGTCGAGTATCGCTTCGGCCTCGTCTAAAAACTCCTTCCAAGTTTCCAAGCGAGTTTCCGTAATTCGCGTTTTGGTGATCGCACTTTCCTGTTCTGGAGACGGAAGCCATTCGTTTCGGTTGTCCTTTTCGGCTTCGATCAAAACCCACATCTTACGACTGTGAGCCATGCCCGCACGAAAATGCTGTTCTGCTTTTTTAACACGGGATGCATCCTTCAAGGGAAACCTCATGTTGTGAACGCCGGCAATCGCATCTATTATAAAGTGAGTGTCCCACCACGAACGAGTTTTTTTCTTGTTCTCGGCGGCCATCTCCTCCAACAAGAAGTCAGACTTGATCTTGGCATTCTTAAAAAAGCGGTGGGCTGACACCTCCCATAACTCCGACTGATCATACGCCTGAATCATCTCCGTCATCGTGCGAATGAGGTGTGTATATCCCAGCAACCATTCGACGTCCGCACGATCAAAAAGCACGACCGTCTCTCGTTGATTCTTTGCCTTGCGTTCAACGTAACGGGCGATGACACGATTGAAATTCTCATCTTTAGCATCAAGCACTCCATCCCCGTCATAGTCGAGGTTGATTTGGAAGATCCGTAGCGGTAGTTCAACGTCATCACTAACGATTTGCGCCAGCGTCTTTTCGCTTTTATCCATGAACTTTGAAATTTCGTCCAACATCGCATGGATGTCTTTCAGTTCGACTTCCTTGGCTTCTGAACCGGCTTTTACTGGGAATCTCAGAAAGGGAAGATCCATGAGAAACTGGCTATTTTTTTGAAGCTGAAATTGGCTAAGGCTTTTGCCAAGATGCTCGACTCCTTGCAGGAACTGCAAAACGCCCAGACCGAATCTCGCTTGATCGTCTTTGGGGTTTGCTTCAAGGTGTTTTAGCAAAGCGGCTTCCCCTTCAGTCAATTGCCCGCTCATTAGATAAGGCTCAACCAACGGTTGGGCAAACTGAGGAGTGATTTTTTCTTGAGCCAACAATGGGCTCGCGAAAACTAAGCAGCTCAGCGCAGCCACTAGAAATAACGTGACGCGATTCATCTGAACACCCTAAAAATCCATGTTTAAGTACACTTCGGTTAACCTGTACCTCTAGCTGGCTGGCTAAGTTTCAAAAACGTTAGTGTTCTTTGAAAGATAGTTCTTCGATCGCTCATCAAACATCCAGGTCTTGCACTGTGCAGTATTTGATTAGTGTCGATTA
>CAZKTR010000861.1:0-1552 GCA_964555525.1 uncultured Pirellulaceae bacterium | reverse complement strand
TTTGATGAACGTTTGGCGGCGATTAGAAAGCAATATGAAACCAAAAAGAAACAGCTTGATGATGAATTAGGTGAAGGCGATGGCGGTGAGGAAGAGGCGAAGAACTTGTCGAAACAGGCCTTGGATTGGATTGGAAGAGCGAGTTCGGGGTTAGAAGAGCTAAAAGCCAAAATCAAAGAAGAAGAAGGATTTGAGAAGAAGCTCGAAGACCAAAAAGACAGTCTAGCTGCTGAAAAGAAACGTAAGGCAGAATCGTTTCAAAGCGATCTTGGAGACTCATTTGATCAGCTCCAAGAAAAACTGAAAAGGCGGCAAGCGACCTTGCAAGTCAGCGCTGATAAGCGAAGCGAAATTCGTGAGCGAATCTCAGCACGCGATCAACGCGTTACTGAACTGCCAAGCCTACTGCGAGAAAAAGCCAAAGAAGAAAATGACATAAAAAAATTGATCGCCGAGTTGCATGCCAAAGCCGAGGACAATCTAAGTCGATCGTTTGAAAAATTGCTGCTGGAAGCCAATTTGTTGTCGCTGGAAATAACTGAAAGATCATTGGAGCTTGAAGGCCGTCGCCAAGAGCACTTCGGGCGTATCTGGCCGCTTGAACTTGAGGAAGTCACGCTGGAAATCAAGCGTTTGGGTGCTGAGCTGGACGAATTGAGCAAGCGTAGTGACAAGTTGCGAGATCAAGAAATTCAGAAGCGGGAGGACGCTGCCCGAAAAATTCTCAAAGACCTCAATGAAAATTTGACTCAGTCGACGCCGATGTTGAAGGAACTCGCTGAATTCAACGTCGGCTTGGTGAGCGACAAAAAAGAGTTAGCTAGGAAAAGTGATGCACTCGAAAATGAGCTGAGAAATGTGCGGCGGCTTCAAGAAGAGCTGGATGAAAGTCATGAACGAATCAAGAAGCAGATAGTAACTTTGGGACCAACCGCGTCTGGGATTCGTTTGGTGGAACATCGTCGTAGTTTGATTTCTACCGGCAAGAGCCAAAACCGACTGCTAGAACTTGCAGAGCAAATGCAGGCGAAGCTAACGCGAAAATTGTCGTTGAAAGAGCGAAATGATCAGTTGATTCTAGGGGATGATTTTAAGTTAGGCGTGCTGGCAGAGGTGGAAAAGCAGGTGGAAGAGGAACTGAATAAGCAAGTTGCTGCTCCTGGCGCAACGATTGATGAAAAAAAGCAACGAGAGATGGCTGTCAACCTTGCCGATCAATTATTGGAAACCCAGAAGAAGTACTCGACTGATTTACTGAAGGTGTTTGAAAATTACGTTTCCCTACTGACCCAATTGGACTCCGCTCATACCGAATTGATTGACAAAGTCCAAGAAGTCAGAGCATTCAGTGACAAAAACGCGTTGTGGATTCGTAGTGCTAAACCAATCGAGCTGAACGATTTTAGTCGTTGCCAAGCTGGACTACGGTCCGTCTTGGTTAGTGATCAATGGGGGAAGCTAACGAATCAAGCGAGTGAGAATTTTGGAAAGCATCCGTATCATGCAGGCCTATTGGCGTTGGTGATTGGAAGTTTATTGGTGGTGCGTCGTC
>CAZKTR010000860.1:0-1553 GCA_964555525.1 uncultured Pirellulaceae bacterium | reverse complement strand
GTCGCCAGAGTCAACGAGTACTTCGTCGGTCTTGGCAACGACGCGGAACGGCAACAATGTGAATCCGTCATCGCCAATGTAATTGGCGGCGACGCTGGAGCGCTTTTCTCTGGATCAACCGAACGAATCACTGCAGCAATCGCAACGACTCCCGAACTATTACAACCCGCCATCCACCTACAAAACATGCTTGGCGGCTTATCACGTCAACGCAGTGGAAAAAAACCAACCGTACTTACCGGCCACAGCTTTGGTGAGATTGCTGCGTTTGGACTCGCCGGTTGCTTTGACTTGGTGACGGGGGTTCACATCGTATGCCTGCGCGCGACATCAATTTCACAATACGGTCCTGATGGTGGCGGCTTGATGGTCGCCGCGTCCACTCGGCCGCCAGTAGCCACTGAAATAGCGATTCAAGGTCTCAATCAAGTCGTGATCGCGGGTCGAAACCACGACCAACAAACTTTGCTTTCGGGGCCCAAAAGCCAACTAACCGCCTTGCACGATGCACTGTCAAACACCGGCATCAAATCGACTCCAATTCCCAGCCCAACTTGCTTTCACCACCCGCAACTTGCATACGCGTCAAATCAGTGGCTGGCAGAAATGCGCAAGCTACCGATCACTTCGCCTGAACACCCCGTCTTCACCTGCCTCGGCAGGCGCTTGATTCAACCGAACGAAGACGTGGCGGAAACGCTTGCAGACCAACTCCTGCAGCCGTTTGATTTGCAAGGCTCCATCGCCGACATTGCCGCATCAGGTACCACAACGTTTGTTGATTGCGGTTCAACCGGTTCTTTGGCTCGGCTGATTGAAAAGTCAGGCATTGTCGGCGTATCGGTGATTCAACAAAACACCAATTCCGACGCCACGAACAACACGGCCTCATTCGCGGAACAATCAACCAGCCCCCAAACCCCAGTCAACTCTCTTGTAACAGCGACAATGGCCAACGCGGCGTCCGCGACAACCCTGCCTTCGATTGCGATTGTCGGTAGTGGTTGTATTCTGCCCGGCGGCGCGACCTCTCCCGCCCAGCTTTTCGAATCCATTACACAACAACGAATGGGCATCGTCGATGTCAGAAATTTGGACGCGATGTGGTCACAAGATTTCTACTCCGAAACCTTGGTCCCTGACAAATCAACTTCTCACTTATCCGGACGCGTTAACAACGATGATATTCGCTGCCCTACCGGCATCGACGCAAACGTTTTTGAATCATTCACGCGACTTCAAAAACTACTTTGCATTTCGATCGCTCCGCTGGTCGGGACGCTTGAAGGTGCGGAGAAAGTCACTTGCTTGGTCGGAGCAACTGCCGATGGTTTTGAAGACCAAGACGAAGCCACCTCGCTGGAATATCTTGGCATCGACCCAACCAACGAACAGGTCAACGCGAGGCTCGACACCGCTAAATCTTTTGGTCGAATGCCCCACGACGCGGTCCAAGAAGTGTTTGACGTGGTCATTCGCCCGGGACTCTCGGTAACTTTAGTCGATGCGGCTTGCGCATCGTCACTGTACACCGTAGCCTTAGGAATGAATGC
>CAZKTR010000859.1:0-1553 GCA_964555525.1 uncultured Pirellulaceae bacterium | reverse complement strand
GCACCTGCTTTTTCGGCTGCTTGACGGTGTAGTTCAAGGCAGTATCCGCACTGAGTTGTCAATGCAACTGCCAAAGCAATCAGTTCCTTATTCTTGACCGAGATGGCGCCTTCTTTCATGACGGCCGAGTTGAAATCTTGAAATGCTTGCCAAGCGTTGTTTCCTGCTTTTTCGAGATTGCCAAGCTTTTTGAGGTTGTCCATTGACTGCATCGTTATTGTCTTTCGTTCAATAAATAATTGGTTTTAGCTTCCGTGCTACAAAATCAGCAGCGAAATTTGACTCTATGAGGCGCCTGTAGGCGAGTTCTTACTAGCGATTGAAATTATTTAGATAGCTAGCGTAGATAAGGTTACTTTTCAGTTGCGAAATCTAGCTCAACTACTTTGCCGGCGCGGAGGACCTTCACCTTGATGGATTCTCCGGGAGGGATTGCTTTGAGTGAGCGACTTAGGTTTTCGAATGATTTTGGGCAATCGCAAACTGTGTTTTGAATCTCAAGAATAATATCTCCTCCCAACCAAACGTTTTGTCCTCGGAATTTGATTTGATCTGTCCCGCCTTTTAGTCCCGCTTTGCCAGCAATCGAGTTTATGCTCACTCGCTGGACCAGCAAGGCGGACTTTTGTGGCACGTTCAACATGGCGTTCATTTCCGGCGACAGCAAGAGGCCTTCAAATCCTGTCCAGATGGGTGACTGATCAATTAAGATTGTTTTTGCAGCGTTGGTTGCAACGGCAAACCCAATGCCATCGAACCCGCCGCCTTCACTTAAGATGTGGCTGACGATCCCGACCAGTTCTCCTTTGTCGTTGAACAAGGGGCCGCCCGAATTGCCGTGGTTGACTGCTGCATCGATCTGAATCACCTTGAGCGAAGTGCCGCCAGCAATGACAGGCCGTGTTTGCAAACCGCTAACATGGCCCACCGATAAAGAGTGCTCGATCCCAAAGGGCGCACCAATCACGAGTGCCGGTTCTCCGGGGGCGGTTTTGTCACTATCGCCCAGAGTTGCCACCGAAGCAGTCGCAGGTATTTTTTCAACTTTGATGAGTGCAACGTCTGCGCCAGAAACCGAGGAAACGATTTGAGCCGGTACGGCGGTTCCATCGACAAATTTGACGACAATTTGATCGGCGGTATGGACGACATGAGCGGCAGTCATGATCTGGCCATCTTTTGAGACGATAACGCCGGAACCCACAGACCGTTTCGGCCGTAGACCCTTTTCGCTGTTGACAACTTCTAGCGAGTGAATCGTTACAACCGATGAGTCGAGTTTCTTAAAGAGTTCTCGGTAGTCCTGAGCGTGTAACTTGGAACTTGGCGTCAGCAACGAAAGTATCACTAGAGAGGCAGTGAAGCAGTAAGCAAATTTCGCGATCATGTGATTTTCCTTGTTAGACGTAGTAGTCATCGGACGCGTAAAGTCGACGGTTCTTACTTGCTGGGTTCTCCAAGTCGTTCTAACAAGGTAACCGCACCCATTCCAAGGTAGTCACTGTAATTCAACAATCAAGCGTTTAACGACGATCCAGCAGGCGACGGCGTTT
>CAZKTR010000858.1:0-1554 GCA_964555525.1 uncultured Pirellulaceae bacterium | reverse complement strand
ACGGATTCCACGAAATTGCCATGCACGCCTGGTACAAAGAACTAAGTCGCGATTGAAATTAAACGCAACAACAACTCGAAGTCCCTCGAAATTCGATGTTTATCTCCTGCCCTTGACCCAAACCTACCAGTAGGTAGGATAGAGGCATGAACGGCAAAGACACACGAACCCATATCATGGATGTCGCCCAGGATTTGATCCAGCGACGAGGCGTCAATGGCATGAGTTTTAAAGACATCAGCGATGCCGTCAAAATTCGCAAAGCAAGCATTCATCACCATTTTGCCAGTAAGCAGGATTTGGTAGAAGCACTCGTAACGCGATACCGTAAGGATTTTGGTGCGTTGTTAGATGGGATCTTGGCGTCTAGAGCAAAAGCGAAAAGTAAATTGCTGCGCTATGGCGCTTTGTTTGAAGGCACGCTACAAGCCGACAATCAAGACAAATCGTGCTTGTGTGGCATGCTGGCATCCGAAGTGTTCAGCCTCGACGAAGGTCCTGCTCGTTCAGTCAAAGGGTTCATGCAAGATAACGTGGCGTTTTTGACAAAGATACTCAAAGAAGGAAAAGAAGACGGGTCGCTCGCCATTCGTGGTAGCGTCGGAGATTCGGCCAGCATGGTGTTGGCTGCATTCGAAGGCGGTTTGCTCGTCGCCCGCGCTGACGGTGGACCAGAACAACTGTCAGCCATTATTCGAAATTTAGTTAGTTTACTTACGGCCAGATCGTAAGTTTTTTTTAAATCGTCTGCCTACCTATTGGTTGGTAGTCTACAAGGAGAGATTAAAATGAGTGATTCCAATAAGACAACATTAATCGTGGGTGGTTCAAGTGGAATGGGCAAGGAGACCGCAAAGCGGCTTTTGACGGCCGGTCATTCGGTGGTGCTGTTGGCTCGCAACGCAGAAAAACTGCAAGCGGCGAAAGACGAATTGTCACCGCTAGGCGAGGTCAAAACCGTGACCGTCGACCTCTATGATGACGCACAGGTCGACAGCTTTGTCAAATCGATCGGTGAAGTCAATGGCCATATCAACTCGTTGGTCAACGCGGCTGGTGCCTTTTGCCCGAAGCCATTTCTTGAGCACGACCGTAGTGACTTTGATACCTATCACAATCTCAATCGCAGCATGTTCCTGATCACTCAGGCAGTTGCCAACAACATGAAAGCCCATGGAGGCGGATCGATCGTGAACATTGGATCAATGTGGGCCAAGCAAGCCGTTAAAGCAACGCCCTCGTCAGCCTATTCAATGGCCAAAGCGGGATTGCACGCATTCACACAACACTTAGCGATGGAGCTCGGCGAGTTTGGTATTCGAGCCAACGCGGTTTCTCCGGCGGTTGTTGTGACGCCGATCTACGGTTCGTTTATCGAGCCCGACAAGATCGAAGAGACGTTGCAAGGCTTCAACGACTTTCACCCAATCGGTCGAGTCGGGAATGTTGGCGATATCGCGGACGTCGTCGAACTGTTGCTTTCGGAGAAGTCCAGTTGGGTGACGGGAGCCGTCTGGGATGTCGATGGCGGCGTCATGGCAGGGCGAAATTAAC
>CAZKTR010000857.1:0-1557 GCA_964555525.1 uncultured Pirellulaceae bacterium | reverse complement strand
GGATGAAGATTGTGATCGCATCTGGATAATGTTTCAAGACTTCATCAGCCCCTTCCACATCGATCTCCAAAACTATCCACTTTCCCGCCGCCAGACCCGTTTCAACAGGGGCTCGCAGTGTCCCGTACCAGTGTCCCCGGCCAAAAACCTCAATGCATTCTAGGAAAGCCCCCGCCTGGCGACGTTGCTGAAAATCGTCCGCGTCAAGGAAATAGTAACTCTGCCCGTCCACTTCGCCCGGCCGTTGCGGCCGAGTGGTCGCCGAAACACTAGGCTCAAGAGGTAGTGAGCAAGCTTCGTATAGCTGCTTCAGGACGGTCGTTTTACCGACGCCTGAAGGTCCAGATACGATGATTAGTTTTCCAGTAGACATGGTAAGGTACGCTTTGGCAGGGTTCGGGATAGAGAGCCCTGAAATAAGGGGGCCTTGAAATAAGGAATTCCTATTTGCGGGGCTGCTTGTCTATTCGATATTTTGGACCATCTCGCGAATTCGCTCAATCGCGGTTTTAATCTCAACCACGTGCTTGGCAATGTCTGAGTTGTTGGCCTTAGAGCCGATTGTATTGGTTTCTCGCAGCATTTCTTGGACTAAAAAATCAAGTTTTTTGCCGGGAGTCGGTTCTTGAATAACCAGCCGAAATTGTTCCAAATGCGTTGCCAGACGGACGGTTTCCTCGCTGACATCGGTTCGGTCAGCGAACATGCCGACTTCTTTGATTACGTCGCTGGCTGTGACCGTCACTTCGAATTTCTCCAGCAACTTATTAATTCGGTCGGTGAGCCGTTTCGAATAGGCTTCGGAAACCGTCGGAGCGAGTTTTTCAATGCTAGCTAGTTCGGTTTCAATGGCCCCGATGTTTGAGACCATATCGAATTTCATCGCCTCGCCCTCAGTGCCTCGCATTTCAACTAGGCTTTGCAGAGCTTCTGCCAGAGTCTTTTTGACAACCGGCCAAAGTTCTTCTTGGTCGGTCGGTTCGGAGTCTTCGATAACACCAGGCAACGTCAATAACGATTCGACATTGATCGACTGGCTACCGCCGGCAATCTCTGAAAGCTGAGTCCAGTAGGACTGAATCACTTCGGCGTTAAGTCGAGCTCGCTGGCCTGACTGTAGGTTTTCGGTTTTGATTCGAATCGAAACCGAACCCCGCCTGAGCGTGGCTTTTAGTTGTTGTTCGACTCGCGACTCAAGCTCGGTGCCTAAATCGGTATTGATCGAGGTTTTCAAGAACCGATTGTTTACGGTCCGTATCTCGACGGCCACTCGGAATTGATCTTGTTCCACGGACGCTTGCCCATGGCCGGTCATGCTGTTAACCAATGTTGGCTCCTGAACTAGTGGGCCTGTGCATCCCACGCAAGCGAAAATGTAAGTACTTGGCGATCAAGCTTTGATCGAAAGTAACGTCGATGAAGGTCAGTCCAAGTTTGGTAACAACAAAGCGTCGACTGGGTTTACTGGCCACCGACTTCTGGAACAACCGTCGATGGGACGACTTCGCTGCCGGGGATAACTTCAGTTGAAGGCACGACGTCTGTTGAAGGCACGAC
>CAZKTR010000856.1:0-1559 GCA_964555525.1 uncultured Pirellulaceae bacterium | reverse complement strand
ACGAAAATCAAGAGTTGCAGAGCTTGAACTTGGGGCAGAAAGTTTACTTCCACAAACTGGGGCAGTCGCAGTCACAGGACAAGTTGATCCATGAAGATGCCGAGAATCCGGAATATGGTTTCAGTGCAACGGTTACCGAGGACGGACGTTATTTGGTTTTGACCAACTGGGTAGGCACTGACGATCGATATCGAGTTTTGTATCGAGACCTAAAGGATCAAGCTGCGGACAAAATGAACGTGCTGATCGACAAGTTCGAAAATGAATACACTTTGCTCGGCAACGAGGGGAGTAAGTTGTACTTCAAATCGGATTGGAATGCCCCGAGGAAATGCATCCTTACGATCGATCTTGCCGCCGAGGACCGAACGCCACAAGTGATTGTGCCGCAGGTAGGCGAATCGATTGAATCGGCCAGCATTGTTGGGGATTCGTTGGTGGTGAGCTATCTGAAGGATGCTAAATCAAAGGTTAGTGTTTTTGATCTTGCCGGTAAGCCCGTGCGAGAGGTTGAGTTGCCCGGTATCGGAACCGCGAGCGGTTTTGGTGGTAAACGCGATCAGAAAGAAACGTTCTTCTCGTTTTCTAGTTTTAACCGACCGCCGAGTAGTTATCGGTACGATTTGACGACAGGCAAAGCGGATCTCGTGCGGTCAGCCAAGGTGGATTTCGATCCAAACGATTTCGAAGTACATCAGGTTTTCTATCAGAGTAAAGATGGCACTCGGGTTCCAATGTTTATCTCGCACAAGAAGGGCTTGAAGCTAGATGGCACGAACCCAACACTGTTGTATGGGTACGGTGGTTTTAATATTTCGCTGACGCCAAGTTTCTCAATTTCTAAGTTGCAGTGGATGGAGATGGGCGGAATTTATGCGATGGCAAATCTTCGTGGCGGTGGCGAGTACGGTAAGGACTGGCATAAGGCTGGAACTAAGACCAACAAGCAGAATGTGTTTGATGACTTTATTGCAGCAGCGGAGTATTTGATTGAAAACAAATACACTGCCAAGCAGCATTTGGGGATTCAAGGGCGGAGCAATGGTGGGTTGTTGGTGGGGGCCTGTATGACGCAACGACCGGATTTGTATGGGGCTTGTTTGCCTGCGGTGGGCGTGATGGATATGCTCCGTTTTCATCGTTTTACGGCGGGGCGATTTTGGACAGACGACTACGGCAATGCGGAAAAAGACGCAGCGGAGTTTAAAGCGTTGTATGCTTATTCGCCGTATCATAATCTCAAGCAGGGTACCGAGTATCCACCGACGTTGGTGAGTACAGCCGATCATGATGATCGTGTTGTGCCATGGCACAGCTTCAAGTTTGCCGCTCGACTACAAGCGGCTCATCAAGGCGATAATCCGGTGTTGATTCGGATTGAAACCAAAGCTGGGCACGGTTCTGGAAAACCGACAGCAAAAATCATCGAAGAAGTCGCTGATGAATGGGCGTTTTTGGCAAAGCATTTAAAGATGAAGATGTAGTTGTTCGGTAAGGTACCAACTTTAGACGGCATACTCGCTTTTGGCGGAGCCAAAGGCGACTTAGCCATGAAGTGG
>CAZKTR010000855.1:0-1560 GCA_964555525.1 uncultured Pirellulaceae bacterium | reverse complement strand
CGGCCTACCGGGTCGTCCATTCCGGCGATCGATTGGATGCCAGCGATAATCCCATCAACCCGCAAATTGTCTAGGAGTAGGCGATCCACCATCGAATCGGAAAGTTGTTTTTCAACGGCGTTCTTCAGGTCGATTTCGTTGGCCGCCAAAATTTGGGCTCGGCTGGCGTCCAAAGCACCGGCCGCGGCCAGCAGAGCGTCCGACTTCTGTTTGCCAGTCGCTTTCGCCAGTTCGCGCGACGTCATTTTGGCCTGATTGCCCAACCTTTGCATCGTCTGTTGTAAATTTTCGGTTGGGCTTGCGTCAGTCATGATTGAACAGAGATAAAGATTGGAGCGAGTCGGCACAAGATTGTACGGTCGACTGATCCACCAATTTATCAAGGATGGTGGGTTTGTAACAGCAACATGAAAGACGAATCAGTGAAATGGGCGACGAAACTTTTATTTGAACACCGCCAAGTAGCCCATACCCTTAAATGTTTGTTACACTCGGTTTTTTTAAACGTGTCGTGAATGCGAAAATTAAACCGCGACCGGCTTTTTATTTGATTGTCATCACTCGATAAAGCGGCCTTTGCCGCATCAAAAAATCATGAAATCATATTCTTTTCCCCATGGCGACATGCCAGCGATCGGCCTTGGTACTTGGAAAATGGAAGACGGCGTTGCCGAAGGTGCTGTGACGAAGGCAATCGAGCTAGGCTATCGATATTTTGATTGTGCTCCGATCTATCTGAATGAAGCAGAAATCGGCGAATCGTTTGGGGCGGCGTTTAATGGCGGTGGTCACGACCGATCCGAGTTTTGGATTACGTCGAAGCTCTGGTGCAATCGTCATCGACCCGACTTGGTGCAGGGAGCACTCAAACAAACTTTGTCCGATTTGAAACTGGACTATCTGGATTTGTTCATGATCCATTGGCCGATTGTTTTTCGGCATGACATCCACCGCCCGGAATCCGGTGCCGACTTTATCTCGTTGGAAGATCAGCCGTTGGTAGATACATGGGCTGCGATGGAAGATTGCGCTACTGCGGGTTTGTGCCGAAACCTTGGTGTATGCAATTTTAGCGTGGCCAACTTGCAAGCGATTTTGGACAACTGCCGGATCAAGCCAAGTGCGAACCAAGTCGAGTGTCATCCGTTTTTGAATCAACGGGTGTTATTTGATTTTTGCAAAGCCAACGACATTCACTTGATCGCTTATTCACCGCTGGGTTCTGGTGATCGGCCCGAACGGATGCGAGATGAGGCCGATCCGAACTTGTTTGAAGACGAGCTGCTAAAGGATTTGGCATCCAAGAACAAGATCTCTGTCGGCGAGCTATTATTGGCTTGGGCAGTTTGCCGTGGCACGATCGCGATCCCAAAGTCTGCCAACCCGACTCGGCTAAGCCAAAATTTGGCAGCTGGTGAGATAGAGTTGTCGGCGGAAGACATGGCCGCGATTGAAAACTTGGAAACTCAATATCGCTTTGTGCACGGCAAGTTTTGGGAGCAGCCGGGTGGTCCCTACACAGCCGAAGCGATCTGGGGAGCCGAAGGCAAACTATCGTAG
>CAZKTR010000854.1:0-1564 GCA_964555525.1 uncultured Pirellulaceae bacterium | reverse complement strand
CAACTGGAGCCATTTTGATTCCCTCAGGGCGAGTGCCCATAAAGATGGCAACTTTCTTCATCGTAAATCCTGTCGTTCTCGACGTTGTATAAGAGGAAATCACACAGAAAATTTTTTTGCTTGCACGATTCCGTTTCTAGAAGTCATTTGAATGATGCCATGATGAATTGTCTAGTAAATCGTGCAATGTTTAGATAAGTGAATCACATCGATTTTCCTGCTTTTCGCAGCAGCGTGCCTTGTCCTCGCCTCATTCGTATCTAACTAATTGGGGCAATCGCTACAACTCGAACCTTTAAACTCTCACGGTGAAGCTGTTTGCCAGAGAGCTTAATCCTCAGAGCTCGTTTTCCGTCAATCGCAAGCTACGCTCCTTCGGTCGCAATGAACACTCCATTGGTAGTTTTCAACCGGCTTGAATCTGTCTTCAACAACTCTCTAGCTTCGATGTAGATCCCCGTGATTCATTTTAAATCGACAATTTCTAAACAAAGATCGTCAGACACATCTGACCTTCAGCCCATCTGCCTAGTCTTAGGTGCCGGTGGTGCCCGAGGCCTCGCACACTTGGGAGTGATGCAAGCTCTTGCTGAACGACAAACCGTTGTCGGGTCAATGCTGGGAGTTAGCATGGGAGCACTCATGGCCAGTTTGTGCGCAATCACTGGCGACCCTCAAGTTTCCACTAATGAAACGTTAGGCTTCTTAAAGTCATCATCTGGAAGAAAAATCCGCGCAGCTGTTTTAGCCGCCGGTCGGTTTAACCAAGGGAACCGCAAGCGAACTTGGGGCAAAAAGCTATTTCATTCACTAAAGCAACAGGCAGCTTTTTCTCGAGCCATCAATTCTAAATCGCTACTACCCAGTACCATTCTAAGAGACGCGATCGACCAACTTATCCCAGACATTGATATCCGTGACGTTCCGATTGATCTCCAAATCATCGCGGTTGACTTGGAACTTGGTCGACGAGTCGTGCTACGAGAAGGGTCACTGCGCCGAGCCATCCGGGCATCAATGTCGATTCCAGGCATTTTCCCGGCGGTCCGCTGGGAAGACATGTGGCTAAACGACATTGGAAATTATGACACTGTCCCGTGTGACGTCGCGCGTTTAGAACAGCAATTCACTGGGAAAATTGTCGCTGTCGACGTCGGGCCAGATCCAATGCAACCAACCGTGTGCGATTCGGCGATGGATTCTATGGTGCGAGCAAGCGCAATTGCAGAAACTATTATCCGTCAAAAATCATTGCCGCTGGCAGACCTGGTCATTCGCCCAAAATTTGAGTCTCAGCAGTGGTATGATTTCGGCGACTTGGAATCCTTGATTGAACTGGGTTATCGAGAAGCACAAAATAAGTTGGCGATACGAGTGCCAGCTAGTTCAGCCGCCCAGTCTCGCTAGTGGTTCAACCGACCTGAATTAACCAGTTCGATATTCAGTTTAAGACGAAATTTTAGCTACCGAAAGTAGATTGCAATTAGTCAATTCAATTTTGGCGCACCACTAGGTTTCATCGCCACATTGCTCGGCGGTTCAGGAACTTTCTCCGATGCACGGA
>CAZKTR010000853.1:0-1564 GCA_964555525.1 uncultured Pirellulaceae bacterium | reverse complement strand
GATGAGTAGCCACCAAAACCACCACCGAAGCCGCCGAAGCCGCGACCGACGCTAACGCTAACACCACGACCGAAGCCGCCGTAACCGCCACATTGAGCTTGAGCTTCTTGACCAGTCATAAAAGTCATTGCACAAACTGCAGCAAATAAAATTGCGAATTGTTTCATCAGATTCTCCTTGGAAAGATTGGGGACGACAAAAGGCCCACTAGGGGTTCAAGCTTAATAGCGAAAGCCGCCGCGACTGAAACCACCATAGCCGCGACTGAAACCACCATAGCCGCGACTGAAACCACCAAAGCCGCGATTGAAGCTACTACCATAACTTGGCCGATAGAAGGAGCCGCCACGGAAACCGGATGAGTAGCCACCAAAACCACCGAAGCCGCGACCAACGTTGACGCTAACACCACGACCGAAGCCGCCGCCGTAACCGCCACCACCACATTGAGCTTGAGCTTCTTGACCAGTCATAAAAGTCATTGCACAAACTGCAGCAAATAAAATTGCGAATTGTTTCATCAGATTCTCCTTGGAAAGTTTGGGACAACAGGTCCCACGGGGGATAAAGACGTTTAAAGACATCTAAGCATTTACTCAGCAAGTTAAATGCCAAGTGCATACGAATTACAAAAAACGCCAAAAATACAAGCATCGAGGCAGTTTCGCAAAACCTTAGACATAGTGACCCGCTATGAATCGTTGTGCTTTTGATGTCACCTAGTTGTCAAATCGACTACGCAAGACGTTATCTGAGGACTTAACCGTTTTTATGTTGCAGCTGTAACTTCTGCTGTACGGATGACACGTTTTACGGTTCAGGCCTCAAACAATTATAAGAGACGTTTTTAGGTCGAGCAAACCAGCGACCGAATTCACCTCATAAAACAGACTGCTATTTTGGCAATCTGTAACGCCTTGCAGCGCACTGCGTGGATATTCGGCAACCGAGGGATCGCCACAAACACATGCCCTCCAGCAACTTACGCATCGCCAGGCTGTTTTGGCACGGTGGTTGCGTAAATGAGTATTGATTCTTCGAACCACGATGACATTCCGTCATTCAGGTTTTTACTTCAACATTCAGGAGCAAACTATGAAGATCAATCAACGTAACAATCGCGTTTCAACACCTTTTGGTGATTTTCAAATTGATGTCGACAACATCTTCGATCACGTTTTCGGAGACCGCAACGCAACTCAACCCGCCTCCGATTGGAAGCCTCGAGTTTCCGTCAAAGAGACCACCACTGGCTATGAGCTGGTGATGGAGTTGCCCGGTGTGGACCCAAGTAATGTCAGCATCGAGATGAACGACAACCAACTTGAAATTCAAGGCACACGTGAAACCGTTGAACTGGCCGAAGGTGAAACTTCACTGCGAGACGAACGAGATCACGGTTCCTTCAGCCGCAAGTTTGGATTCAAGCAACAAGTCGATAACGAAGCCATCGCTGCTTCGTTCAAGCATGGTTTGCTAAACGTCAGTTTGCCAAAAGCAAAATGCGTCTTGCCAAAGAAGATCGATATCAAAATCGCCGACTAGATTTTATATCGATTCACCA
>CAZKTR010000852.1:0-1565 GCA_964555525.1 uncultured Pirellulaceae bacterium | reverse complement strand
TCGGCGTGCACGTGAAACTCTTGGCCACCTTCGTTCGTCTGAGATTTCAAAATTCGATTCAGCGACGCCGCGGCGCCCTGAGCAACTTCAGCGCCCACTGGCAGGCTACCATCATTGGCCAACACAACATTGTGCCGATCTTGATACAGCAAGTGCACCGGGAACCTGCGGTAAAACCGACCGGACGCTTGAAAGGCATAAACCTCGGCTCCATCGCGAACCACCGCAGCCGCCGGAAGCACCAACACGCCTTCAATTTTTTCCACCGGAATCTGCAAACGCACTCGCTGCCCCGGACGAAACCGCCACACAATCGAAGTCCGATCGCGATCGCCATCCTCGTAAATCCGCGACTGATTTTCCATCGGCATAATAAAATCAAACGTTCGGCTCTCTGGATCGACTTCATTGGTCAAATGCCGAATCTTGAAACGTTGATTCAGGTTTGGCCAGTTCTCTGGAACGTCATCAACAAACTCGACCCCAACGCTCCACCCTTTTTCCATCACCTGTTCAAGGATCCCAGCCTCACGCTTAAAAGCGTGACCGCGAATAAACAAATGTTGATGATCCGACAACACCGCAATTTGCTCGCCCGGTCTGACTTGATGACCAAGTTCAGACACCAGTTCATGGACTTCAAAAAACTGCGACTTGGCAGGCTCCTCTTTGCTCTGGCCCAAGTTCAATTTGGCTTGGCGCGAATCCAACGGTTTGATTGGCGCCTTGATTTCAATCGAAGTCAAAAACTTTCCTTGTTTCGCATTAGCCACTTGAACATCACTAAAACCACGCATGACAAGGTCTTGGTAAATCGCATCTATCTGCGACCGTTGACGCTCGACATCCTGCCGCAATTGGATCACTCGCTTTTCAGGAACGATACCACGCTCCACCATCGTTTGAATTCGAGCGATCTCCGTGTTCACAATCTCGGTTTCACGAACGGCTTTGAATAAGTCCGACTGCACCTGTTGCAAGTAGTCACTCACCAATCGAATGGTCACCAACCGATCACCAGGCTTGATGATATCGCCTTGCTGAGCATGCACGGCGGTGATCACGCCAGCGATCGGCGATGTCAGACTTCGATCGGTCAGCCCCGGCCGGTCCACGATCTCGCCGGGAATCTCTGTTCGTTTCCAAAAATTCTGCGGATAGGCACGCTTGGAAGACAGTTTCAAATTCCGTTTGGCTTGGTCACTTAGCTCGACCGTATTTTCTCCGGCCACTCCATCATCACCGTGACTGTGCGTGCCGTGGTCATGAGAATGTCCAGCCCCGCCATGGCTATGACCGTGGTCACCATGGCTGTGTCCCGCGTGAGCATGGCTGTGTCCCGCGTCAGCACCATGGCTATGACCGTCATCACCGTGACCATGCCCTGCGTGATTATCAGCCGTCGCAGCGCTAACGCCACGCTGCTGCTGAACTATTGGCAGCCATCGGTCCTTCGTAATAAACAACAGCGCCCCCGTCACGACCAAGATCACCAAGTAGGCCATCGCATTGCGAGTCGTTTGTTTTTTGGGAGTTGACTGGTTCATAACTATGCCATCGAGCTA
>CAZKTR010000851.1:0-1567 GCA_964555525.1 uncultured Pirellulaceae bacterium | reverse complement strand
TTAACGCCGTTTGTCTTAACGCCGTTGGTTGGTTGTTTGGTTATTTTTGCTTGCTGGCCCAAGTGACGAACTTGGCGATTTGCGGGTGCGATTTGAGCAGTTCGAGGGTGTAGTAGTGACGGCCTAGGTCTTTTTCTTTGGGTTCAAACCGATGGACCGCGTTGTGACAATCGCGGCATAGTGAAATCGTTTCTTGCATCTGCTGGCGAGTGAAGTTCTTCTTGAACCATTTATTGCGGTGGCAAGTGCGAGGGATCAAGTGATGCTCGGTAGTACCCTTTTTCGGCGTTCGTTCGCAAAGCAAGCAAGTGGGCAGTGGCTGGTTCATTGCATTGTTGATCGATGTTAGGTGGTGGTCCACTCCGACGAACCGAGCAAGGATGGTGACTAGCTTTGACTCGCATTGTTATCTGGGCATTTTCGATTCGCAGTGGATGTTTTCCATCGCAGCAACATGCGCCCCAAATTGTTCAATCCGTTTTACATTTTTGGAGCACAATGTCAAACGACTACCGCAATTCATACTTGATGGAGCTCGCCGCATAATGCAATGCGAATTTGGACACTTGTTGATACCAAACTTGTTGTAGCAATCTTTCGCATTCAAAAGATGAAGTATTTCATGCCAGATGAGGTATTTATTTGGTTCCCATGCGATCGCTAGAGTGCATGGAATTGCCACGCCCCAATGGGCTAGTTCATTGTGGGCTTGATATGCCTGTGAAAAATCTTCGTCGCCGTCGCAGAAGATAAAAATGGTCTTAGATTGAAAATTTGAAAAGGACCCATCGTCGACATTGCCAGGCAACATCGTGATCAGGTACTCGGGCAGGTGTTTGAAAAAGTCGGCCGGTAAATCCGAGAATTGCGGCGTTGGTAGCTGCGGATATTGAGTCCGAAGTTGGTTTCGAAATTCGTCAAGCGCGGACAGGAGCCAGTCATCCGAATGCGACGAAAGATTACACCAGTCAATTGTGATTCTAGGGCTGGACAATGCGCACCAATTTCAAGCAAGACCTTAAGCTATGAGGTGGAGATGACAAGATACGCGTGGGAAGGTTCAGTCAAGTAGCTTCCGGATTACTTGCTTGGCGGGTGTTGGAAAAGGGAGGGGCCACGAAAAAAGGCAGCCCAGTGGGCTGCCTTTTGGTTCGTTTGTTTGCGGTCTGTGTCCGCCAGCGTAAGGTTGATTAACGCTTGGAGAACTGAGTTCCGCGACGAGCACCGTGAAGACCTGGCTTCTTACGTTCTTTCATACGTGAGTCACGTGTCAAGAATCCGCTGTCGCGAAGTGTGTCAAAGTGAGCCGTGTCGAGGTTCAGCAAAGCACGGGCGATGCCCATTTTGCATGCACCTGATTGGCCGGTTGTGCCACCACCAGAAACCGTGATTCGCATATCAACGCTGTCCACAACGCCAACAGCGGTTAGTGGGTCGGTGACTGCACGTTGATCTTGAGCGACTTGAAAGTAATCTTTCAGTGCTTTTCCATTGATGACAATGTTGCCAGAGCCGGGTTTGATGCGGACACGAGCGACAGAAGACTTACGGCGGCCGGTGCCGAGTG
>CAZKTR010000850.1:0-1567 GCA_964555525.1 uncultured Pirellulaceae bacterium | reverse complement strand
TATGGTGAAGTTTACGTCATGGATTGGGGGATCGCGCGCTTGCAGAATGAACCGGAAGAAGCAAGCGAAGAAGCGTTGGGTGAATCGTTTGAGAAGGTCGGTTCGGGTGACATTACCACAAACGACAGGGGAATGAAAACAAGAGTCGGCGCGATACTAGGCACGCCAAGATATATGCCACCCGAACAGTTATTTGGAAAAGACGTGGGGCCGAAGAGTGATCAATTTGCACTTGGTATGGTCTTGTTTGAAATGCTGACCTTTACCCCCCCGCGTGACCTGAGCGACGAGACTGACGTACGCGACAAAGTGCACTCAGGTGATCGCCTTTCATTCTCTGACGCAAAAAATAGCCCGCCAGTTTCTGTTGCATTGCAAGCGATTGTGAATCGGGCCACGTCCAAGGATCCAGCAGATCGCTATCCTAGTGTCGAAGATTTTTCTGACGATCTGCGACGTTATGTTCGCGGGGAAGAAGTCCAAGCAAAGCCTGACAATCTGATTCGCGCGTCTTGGCGTCGAGTGCAACGTCATCCGGTTGCCGCGATGTCTGTGCTACTGATTGCGCTTTCGATGGCTGCGGCTATTTCAATATTCAGTTTGTATCGTGGCCTCGAAGCAGAACGTGTTGCATCGCTTCGAGGCAAAACACTTTCCAATCTGGTTGCCACGGTTAACCAGCGAGTCAATGAGTTCGACACACTCCTTTTTCAAATGGAACGCTTGGTGGAAGGAATTGCGACA
The DNA here is from genome assembly GCA_964555525.1 of uncultured Pirellulaceae bacterium. Taxonomy (GTDB): domain Bacteria; phylum Planctomycetota; class Planctomycetia; order Pirellulales; family Pirellulaceae; genus Mariniblastus. Next base: position 823 of record CAZKTR010000850.1, on the reverse strand, counting down.
TCCTGTCGTGAACAACTTGAGCACGCACAACCCGAACCCTATCAGATTTACCTGCCTGCCGATCTCAAAGGCGATAATCCTCCTGCAGATCTAGTCGAACTGCACCGTTATCAACAGCAAGTGAGCTTTGACCATTTTGTCGTGGTACTCGAACCTGGAGTCGAATTGGACTCGATCCAAAGCGAACTATTTCAATTGAGCGGACAGAGGTATGTACTTCGAGATGCTATGCTTCGCAGTGCGGGTATTGACGCAAATGAATTAACAAAAGAGGAGGCGGACAAAATTCTCAGAGAAGGTACGCCTGCCCATTGGTCTTACCTTGCTCTTGAGAATGGAGCGATGCTGAACTACCCCGCGAATCCGGAGTATCCACCGGGATACCACGCTCGAAAAAGGCCTTGGTATGTATCGGCAGTTTCCAAAAAGCATGGTACCAATTGGGGGATCATTTATCCCGACGTAACAGGATCGGGTTATTTGATGCCATGTAACCGACCCTTCTACGACACCTCAGGAAAGTTGCTTGGTGTGGCCGGCCTGGATCTTGCGATGGACACGGTCATTGAAGAGATGAATATGCCAGAAGTTGCTGGCGTTAAAGAGGCTTGGTTGTTGGATGGCGAGGGGCGAGTTGTGCTAAGCTCGACCGAGAAAGGAATCAAAACAGCAGTTGGTCTCGACGACAACAAGAGCAAGGAGCGTAGCGTTTTAGGGATTTCCGAACTCGAAGAGCACACAAAAAAGGGAACCACCTCCGGTTTCGTTGTGGATGGCCCGGATGTGCTGGTCTTTGCCAGACTACAAGCTTTGCCTTGGACTC
>CAZKTR010000849.1:0-1570 GCA_964555525.1 uncultured Pirellulaceae bacterium | reverse complement strand
TCGATCGACTTCTACTACGACGGAACTCGTCCCAAAGACGATCAGTTCCCCAATCATTGGGGCGAGCTTGCTGGCGTCAAAAACACGACCGTCGAATGGACGCTCCAAGGCGGCAACCTAATCAGCAACGGACAGGGCCTCGCATTCACTTCTACTCGCTTTTTCGAAGACAATCACGTGCGGTTCCCCTTCCGCGGCAGTCCGCGTAACGTCGAGTATGAACGGCGGAAGTTGGTCGTCGACTCCTTCAAAAAAGAATGCAATATCGACCGCCTGCTGTTCCTGCGACCGCTTAACCCCGAAGCCACTAAACACGTCGACATGTTGACGACTTTCTTGGCCCCTGATCACATGTTGGTCGCTCGAGTTGATCCACGATCCGATCCCGTCAACGCTCAAATTTTAGACGAAAACGCTCGTTTCCTTCGCACTGTCAAAGTCGACGGACGGCCAATGCGAGTTGATCGAATCGACATCCCGCCGCGGCAAGGCAAATACTGGAGTCCTTACACGAACGTTATTTTTGCCAACGATCTAGTGTTAATGCCGGTCTATCAAAGCGATTCGCCAGCGCTAGTTAGTCGAGCGCTGCAGACTTACCGGAGCCTGCTGCCTGGCAAGCACGTCGATACGATCGACATGACCACGATGCAAAAACTCGAAGGAGCCCTGCACTGTCTATCGATCAATGTGCCAAAATTCGTAAAGCTGCCGGCCGGAACACTGACTGCCCGACAAGCCCGACAGGTTGTCGCAGGGACTTTGGCATTGCCCCAGCCCAAGCGTCTATTGGTCAATAAAAACATTCGGGAAGGTCGTGATCCAAAGCCCCGCAAATTTCGGCGTAATGCTCAACCAAAAACTCAACCACAACCGTTGGCGAGCCAAGAACCCGTTATGATTACGGGAGAAGTCATCACAGGCGAGTTCGAGGACCCCACCTCGGCGAGGGGTGTTAAGGATACTAGCGTCTCCACTAACGCACCAAAATCCAACGTACACACGTCTCAACTAGCGGCTGCGAACACGTATCGTCGAGTCTTCGTCAGTGAAACGGGCGAGTTCTCTTTGGACGCTTACGCGGTAGCTTTGTCGAGTGGAAAAGTTCATTTAATGCGAAACACTGATCGCCGAGTCATTCCGGTAGACATCCAAAGACTAAGCCGAGAAGACCAGGCTTGGATCGCAAAAAATACGACCAGTATCCGCACAAACGGGCCGCTAGTTAGGAAATTCATCGCAGGCAACGTGAACTGACCGTTCAAATTCGAGGAGATTTGGTTTAAAATCGTTTCGATGCTAGAACACTCAGTAACGTAAATAAGATCCAACTCCATCCTTCTAAGTCAGCTTCTATGAAATGGTGTACCACGCGCGTTGTCGCTCTGACTTTGATCGTCTTTTTGATATCAGTAGTCGAGCAATGTCGAGCGGACATTTCGTTGCCGTCTATTTTTTCGGACAACATGGTTTTGCAGCGTGAAACGCAAACCAAAATCTACGGCACGGCCGAACCCAAACAAAAGCTGACGGTGCAGTTTGGCGAAGTCACTCTTAAAACAACCACCGG
>CAZKTR010000848.1:0-1571 GCA_964555525.1 uncultured Pirellulaceae bacterium | reverse complement strand
CCACCAATTTCAAATTGAATTTCGGCAAGAGAATCAAGTGAGAGATTGGCGTCAATGCAACTGGTGCTCTCTTTGACAGAACCTTTATGGATTATCAGATTTCGGAACAAAATCGGTTGCGACAGATATCAGCTGAGACTTTGTTCACGAGGGACTAGCTAGGACGCCCCAATTTTGCACGTCCAATGACCTACAAATACAAACCACTCCGGCGTATCTTGGCCTGACTTTCAAACGAATCTTTCGTGGTCAGCGATAAATAAAAACAACAAGAAAGTGCTCGCCAAAAAAAGGGTGGCCTGATAACAGGCCACCCAATCAATATCATCTCATTCTTGCTCAGAAAGCATCGACTACTTACGGCGACGTACAACCATACCGATTCCAACAAGGCCAAGTAGAACAGCCGAAGTCGGCTCAGGAACAGCAGTTGTCAAAACCAAAGCTCCAGCACCATTAACCCCAAAGTTGTCCGTGAACACAGTTGCATCGATCGCAACGCCGTCCAGTGTCACTCCACTACCAATAAGAAGGCTCTCGAAAGCACCCGCTGTTGTGGTACCATCAAGTGCCAGAAAACCTGTCCAATCCGTTGCAATATCTACGGTTCCATTGGCAAAACTAACGTCCGCTGTATCAATGGATGCATCTCCACCGATGTTCAAAACAGCTCCGGCGTTTGTTGTTCGAAAAAGATCGACGCCCGTTACAGAACCACCTAGAAAGTTCAAAGTTCCGTCGTTTTGAGCACCAAAGTTACTGCCTCCAGTAGGAGCGATCCCCAGAGTGTGAATACCTCCGTTAATGGTAATCGTACCACCACCATTGGCTTCAAAATCATCATCAACATTGGTAACTGATCCATCGTTGAAGATATATCCAACGTTGCCAGCTGAGCCACCACCTGTGAAGATGTCGTCGCCCGCATTAACAATTACATTGTTAAACGTAAGACTGTTAGGGTTGCTTGCCACAAGATCGATACCTGCAGACAGCGTGATAGGACCTGTGGTTCCACCAAAAATAATATCTCCCGTTGGAGTAAAGGCGTTGTTAGCTGCGGTGTTGAGGAAGTTTGCATCAATATCGACGATACCAACAGGACCGCCAGCCGTTGGAAAGGCACCAGTCGTACCGTCGTCTGTATTTAGCCAATTGGCAGCATCGTTAATGTTACCGCCTTGAAAGACAATGTCTGCCCGAGCATCATTAACTGCCGCACCAAGAGTTAGCGATACGGCTAGAGCCCCTAAGAAAACCTTTACGTTGCGCATCTCTGTAGTCCCCTTAACAATCAAACGTTGAAAACTCTACGGAAACAAATTTTATTAAGCTCACATAGATGCTCTTACGACATTGCATGTACCTTCACTTTAAAATCAATTTCCCAAACTTTGAAATCAAGGCAAGTAGTGTAATCGGAACATACATTGCGTTGGCCCAGTAGTTTTTTCGGGTTAAAAAAATGATCAATAGTATTTAAAATGGCACTCCAATTTGTTCCCTGTGCGTATAACTTTTTTCTTGTTTAATCCCCACGCACAACCTTCCACTCAGGCACACTCAAGCCA
>CAZKTR010000847.1:0-1573 GCA_964555525.1 uncultured Pirellulaceae bacterium | reverse complement strand
AAAAACCGGTGGAGCCGGGCTATGGCAGAGCCAAAGGCGCAGTGCGTTCCAAGGCTCTGCCTTGGAACGAGCGGTGCGGACGAGCGCGGTGCGGGCGAGCAGGTGCGATCCACGCTCTGGCGAGCGTAGCTACTTAAAACTCCGCGTTGCCGGGCGTGCGTGGGAACGGGATCACGTCGCGAATATTGCTCATCGACGTCACGAACTGAACGACTCGTTCGAGCCCCAATCCAAAACCCGCATGAGGAACGGTACCGTAGCGACGTAAGTCGGCATACCACCAATACTCGTTGATGTCCAAGTCTTGCAACTTCATTCGGGCTTCAAGCACGTCCAAGCGATGTTCACGCTGCGAGCCGCCAATGATCTCTCCAACCCCCGGCACCAACACGTCCATCGCGCGGACCGTTTTATCGTCGTCATTGCAGTACATGTAAAACGGTTTGATCGTATTCGGGTAGTCAAACAAAATCACCGGACAGTCAAAATGCTTCTCCGTCAAATAACGCTCGTGCTCGCTCTGCAAGTCGATGCCCCACTTGACCGGGAAGTCAAACTTTTGGTCGCAGTTTTCTAGAATCTCCACGGCCTCGGTGTACGACAAACGCTTAAAGTCACTGGCGATGATCTTTTGTATGCGCTCGATCAACGTTTTTTCTTCATCGATTCGATCGTTGAAAAACTGCATGTCCTCGGCGCACTTCTCCAACGCATCGGCGAAGATTCGTTTTAGAAACGCTTCGGCTAAATCCATGTTGTCGTTCAAATCATTGAACGCCACTTCCGGCTCCACCATCCAAAACTCAGCCAAGTGCCGTGAAGTGTTGGAATTCTCGGCGCGGAAGGTTGGGCCAAAGGTATAAACTTTCCCCAGCCCACACGCGTAGGTTTCAGCTTCCAATTGGCCGCTGACAGTCAGGTAAGATGGTTTGTCAAAGAAGTCGAATTTGTAGTCCAGCTTTTCGACTTTGTTTTTGGCGATGTGTTGCAAATCCATCGTCGTCACCTGAAACATCTCACCGGCCCCTTCGCAATCACTGGCAGTGATGATCGGAGTGTGAACGTACAAGAAACCTTGTTCTTGATAGAACTGATGGATCGAATTACAGATACAGTTGCGAACCCGTGCGACCGCACCGAAGGTGTTGGTCCGAGTGCGCAAGTGAGCCCATTCGCGTAACTTTTCGAAGCTGTGACGTTTCTTTTGTAGTGGATACTCTTCCGGATCCGCCCAACCGTGGACTTCGATTTTACTGGCCAGCATCTCCGTGCTTTGACCGCGTCCGCCAGATTCTTTGATTTCACCGGTCGCTGAAATACTACATCCGGCGGTCAATTTCTTAACTTCGGTTTCATAGTTTTCCAAACCACCTTCGGCGATGATTTGAATGTTGCCTTGGCAGGATCCGTCGTTGATTTCGATAAAGCTAAAACCGGCCTTGGAGTCGCGGCGAGTGCGAACCCAGCCTTGTAGAGTACCGGTGCTGCCGATCGTAGATTCTTGGCGAGCGTTGACGACTGAAATTTTATTCATAGGTTGTTCAGTAATGAATTTTATTGGCGATGGCTGAGG
>CAZKTR010000846.1:0-1574 GCA_964555525.1 uncultured Pirellulaceae bacterium | reverse complement strand
TCGCTTGCGCGTCGAGCTTGTATTAGCGCAACATCAAAACTCGCGCGTCGAGCTTGTGTCAGCCACTAAATCCCCAGAAGAGTCTTAAAATGAAAGAACACTAATCGACACTAATCAAAAACTGTGCAGATTGAGATTGAATGTTGATTAGCGCAGATTAGTGTTTTGCAATTTGTTTTTGTAAGCGTTTTTTAATGCAACACAGGTACCTACGGGATGTAGTTCACTTAGAACAACTTAGCAACTCGCGATACTCTCGGTTTGAGTAACGAAAGGACTTGCATTTTAAATTTAGTTGCTTGGCTAGTTTTACTCCGAGCCAGTCTCGGGAGCCGCAGATGTCGCAAACGTAATACAGGGTCCAGCACGGTGATACTTCGTCGGTTTGATTGGTTTCCTCGATTAAAACCGACGTTTGTACTCTGTCACCAAAACGGATGGAAACAACTTCACAAACCTGATCTGCCAAGAACGAAACCGGCATCCGTGGCAATTCGAGCGATCGATTTTTTTCGTCAAACCGCAAATAGTCTTCGGTTCCTATCGCTTCGTTGGCGTAGTAAAGCATGGCCATCATTGCAGGGACGCAGAAGAGTGAGCCGGCAATGCAGAGCACGATTCCACTCCAGCGATCAGCGGGTTTGGCAACAAAAAAGATGATCAACGGGAAGATGACCAAACCACAACTATACATCCAGATGGCAACGCCCTTAAGCGGAATAGGCTTGGGGAAGATTCGCCAATTTCCATTTCGGCTTTCGTCACCAATGTCTGAGGTCGCGCCAAGACCTTCAAGAAACGGAATCGACAAATCCGATTCGCTGGGCTGCGAAACAAACTGCCGCGAAAATTTGTCCCTTTGTCGAGTGTCTTTCGGATTTTGGGTTTGGCTTGCCATGTGGCGTTACCTGTTTTGTTTCGGATGGGGCCAAGGAATTCAAGTGAACAACTGGCTGGCCGAAGTTGCTTTAGTGTCCCCACTATAGCATTCATGTAGCTGGCTGTAATATTGCAATATATTAATCGTCTTCAGGAATGATATTCTGTTTACGGCAGGCTTCGATATCCTCGGCGGTAACACGAAAGTACTTGTCGTACTCGCTCCAGTCGATTTCTTTTTCGATATCGTCTGGGTGTAGGTTTAGGTTCCGGATTTTGTCGTTGGGAATGCCCAGCCAGAGTAGCACCCACTCAATGACGGCATGAATCTCGTGGCCACCCGCGAAATGATATAACTTGCCTCCATCGCCGCAATTGCTGCACTCGGCGTACATCTCCAGTGAAGACTGCGTATGAACAACGCCGCAACTACATTCGAATTTGTAGTGCCTTGGGAATGTACGGATCATCAAGTACAGTTCACGAAGAGTGGTGCCGTCGCTGATCTGGTAGCCAAATATATTGTGCATCGTTTTTAGTTTCCTTTTTTGGTTGCCGATTTTACTGTCGTTTTAAGACTTCGTGCCGAAGTTGTTTCAGGGCTCGTAACCACAGCATTCGTATGGCTCGTTCGGAACGATCCATCTCGGTTGCGATTTCTGCGTGAGACAGGCCTTGTAAGTTCCGCATCATGA
>CAZKTR010000845.1:0-1574 GCA_964555525.1 uncultured Pirellulaceae bacterium | reverse complement strand
AAAATCAAAAACGCGATAGATACGAATCTCGTAAAACTCGGGCATGTTATTTCCTTGTATCGGTGGATTAGATGGCGGCAAATGGAAGCAGGAAATGCGTTCCTTGGCAGCATGATATCACGTTTACTCGTGTTAGCGACTGTTTGTATCTCGCGTTAGCAGATTTCTTGACGTAGCAATTCCAGTAAAGAATCGTGTCGTGACGTGGTAAGGTTGTTGTTTTCTACCGATGAAGCAAACCATCGGTTACAATGTGGGGTATCAATATTGTCGGTACTTCAACAGGTGTCGTCTAAGCGTCGATTTCTAACCCTTAGGTATTTGTTATGAGTTTCAAAAATGTAGCCTCCATCGCAGTACTTGTCGTAGCGGTGGCTTTTTCGATTCAGCTGGTCTGTCAAACCGGTGTTGAAGCTCGTCCGGCGAGCTATCAGGCAGTTGCAGCACCGCAACAGAATATTGTCGTACAGCAGGTTGAATTCGCTAGGCTGCGAGTTGAAGCCGACGGTGATCAAGTCACTTGGCTAATCGGCGGCAACGGCCAAGTGCGAACCGAATCGCTCCGGCAAGCCTATCAGCGACTGGGCGGACGAGGACGAGCGACGTTTGCAAACATGCTCGATCAGATCGGATCGCTAGGCTGGTCGCTGGTCGAGGTGAATGGCGACACGTGGATTTTCACTAGACGGGCGTCTTAATAAGCGACACGTCGATGGGAGATCTAGTTTGAAAAGTTTCGCGGCAAAAGCCGGGCGGGAAAAACACGCGCGAAGAACACTAATTCTCACTAGCGACACTAATCCGAGCGCAACAAAAAGCCTTCGGTAGTCGATGAGGCTCACAATTGAACGTCGTACGAATCCCTTAAAGGATATTATTGGCTCAACAGAAAAATAAACGGCGAGATATCAAGGAAGTTGACACTGCCATTTTCATCGATATCTGCTTCGACTTGAAATGTACCTATCGACAGTCGACTAATGAAGGGCGAGATATCAAGGAAGTTGACACGGCCATCGAGGTTAACATCGCCCAATAAAATACTGGCCGTAACGGTAACATCGAAATCCAAAACGTGCAGATCACTCGTAGTAACCCCAAAATTACCACTGCCTTCTTGAACAAACACCGAAAGAATTCCGTCGCTCACTAGTCGTTGCTGGTCAATCACTGGTTCACCTTCAAAGGATCGGTTAAAAACCAAATCGTCTCTGTAGAGAATCGACCAATCTTGATAGTCATTTTCTGCGGTGGCTCCAGCAACGATTAGCGTTCCGGCATCATAGAAGTTTCGATTGTGATCGCCGGCGATTCCAGGGGAATTGTAAGCCGCATAAACATTCCCGTCTAAGTCATAGGCAATGTTCCCACGAGTTCCGACTTGCGTGATATTGCCATCCTCATCGACCGTTGGGATCTGGTTTTTCGTCCAGTCGCCTGTAACTGGATTTTTGAAATAATGAGAATGTGCGGCTTCGGTTGTGTCGAAGGCGCGGTCACTAGGATCGCGAGTTGACGGATCGGCACGAGACCACATTAAAAGATGAACGCCGCCGTTGCTGTCCACGGTTTGC
>CAZKTR010000844.1:0-1576 GCA_964555525.1 uncultured Pirellulaceae bacterium | reverse complement strand
GCCGTCGACGATGTTCGTCGCTGGGAGTCAGAGTTCCTCGATCACGTTCACGCGAAGAAGCAAGACGTTTGGGATCTTTTGGACAAAAACAAAGATACCAAGAACGCGATGAAAAAAGCTGACGATGAAACAACCATCGCAGTTACCGAAGTTATCAACGACTTCAACAAGTCATTTAAGTAAGCGGGCAATCGGCGAGGCGATTGATTGTCGTGCCGAAGACTGCAACGAAGTAAATTAACTCGGGCTTGCCCGAAATCCCAGTTCCCACCATCGACCTTGTACCATGGCCAACGCCAGAGCACTCGACAAACGACGCAAATCCATCCGTAATATCAAGAAGATTACGCGGACCATGGAATTGATTGCGACTGCGCGATTCAAGAAAGCAATGGATCGAGCGACTTCAGCCAGCGATTACACTCGCCGGATCACAGCAGTCGTTTCTGATCTTGCAAAAGCTGGTTTAGAAGTTTCTCACCCGTTGCTTGAAGCACGTGAAGAAACCAAAGCCGCAACATTGCTTGTGTTGACCGGTAATCGTGGTTTGTGTGGTGGCTACAACGGCAACGCAATTCGATTGGGGATCAAAACCCGCGAGCGTTTGCTGACAGAAGCCGAAACCGTACAAGTTGAAGTCAGCGGTAAGCGTGGTATTTCAGGTTTCGAATTTCGTGACCTAAAGGTCGACCAGCAGTTCCTGCAGTTCAACGATCAGCCTCAGTATGCAGAAGTCGTTGAAATCGCCGATCGATACCTTCGTGAGTACGCCGCCGGTAAATTGGATCGCTTGGAAGTGACTTACACCAAGTTCCACACCGTTGCAAAACAAGAAATCGTTACTGAAACGTTATTGCCGTTGGGCAAACTTGAAGGTGCCGATACGCCTGTCGAAGATGGCGAAAAGAAACAAGAGAATTTGTACGACTTCGTCCCAAGTGCCGAAAGCATTTTGGAAGAAGTCGTACCAACCAGCTTCAAGGTTAAGCTTTTCAAGTGTTTCCTTGATGCAGCGGTCAGCGAGCAAGTGGCTCGAATGATCGCGATGAAGAGTGCGACCGAAGCCGCCAACGACATGATCAAAGATCTGTCGCGGACCTACAACCGTGCTCGCCAGTCTCAGATTACTGGCGAAATCATGGAAGTTATCGGTGGTGTCGAAGCCCTCGAGGGCTAGAGGAAACCATTGTCGTCTTTCGCTCCGCGAAAGTAACGCTCTTTCGCGGAGCGAAAGGCGACGATACAAAACAAACTATAAAAATTACTTCTGTCATTCGAAGCAATCCCATGGCAAATACTGGCAAAATCACACAAGTTATCGGCTCAACCTTTGACGCTGAATTCAGCGCAGACCAAATGCCTCCGATTTACAATGCGGTCACCGCAGAAATCGACGCAGGCGGGCAAAAGCGAACCCTTTGGGGCGAGATCGCAAAGCACCTTGGCGGCGGACGTGTTCGCTGCGTTGCGTTGGGTTCGACTGAAGGCCTACGGCGCGGTGCAGACTGTGTCGACACCGGTTCACCTGTTTCGGTTCCTGTTGGAACGGAAACGCTCGGCCGCGTGTTCAACATGC
>CAZKTR010000843.1:0-1578 GCA_964555525.1 uncultured Pirellulaceae bacterium | reverse complement strand
CTTCGTTGGCCAGCGAGGGTGAGTCTTGAGGATTGTCGACTTCTGAAAACATTGACTCGCTTTCAAATTACGTTACTAACGGCGGGGCCATTACAGAAGGCGAACCCGTTTGGGCGAGCAACATCGGCGGGAAACTGAAAGTGCAAATCATGCTCTACAATCGACCGCCAGCAGTTTAAACTCACTCCCGCGTTACTCAAACTAGCCGAACTACCCCAGTTCTCCAATGTCAATCTAGCAAGCTAATTCTGCCAGCAGTGTGTTTGTAATACCCGCCTTCAGGCGGAATCCCAGCCAAGGGTCTGGCAATTTGCTGCCTTTTGAAATTTCAAATTTCTTCCGTCGACATCCAACTCGTAGCGCGGTTGCATTACCCCAGCGGGTTTTTCGTGATTAGCTCAGGGCGGAAGCCCTGAGAATCGGGATGCGCAAACGTGTTTGCCCCGGAAGGGGTATTCGTAAATGTTTGATTTTTTTTCGAAAGAGCCAAGCGGTTTACGCCTACCCCTCCGGGGCGTTTGGTTTGCTTGGACATGTCTCTCAGGGCTTCCGCCCTGAGCTAATGACGAGGACTCCTCCGGAGCCAAATTGCTCGACGCTGAAGCTGTCTTGCCCCGCGAGATCTTGTTTAGTTAGCAAGGCTGTGCAGGGAAGGACCCACTAAATTTCTGGAAGAACCTAATTATTAACGCACCTTCGTCGGCGAAGTGTTAACCAGAGACAGAGTTACGTTACTACCAAAGTCACAGCGCCCTCGAAGCTAACACGATGAATCAGCAGTCAAGCTAGAAAACTTCTCCAGTGGTCGGTAGCAATTGAGTAAAGCCTGCCCCTGTGTAGCAAAACACACCATAGGCAGATCTAGTGTGGCGAAGCTTACTGTATGCACGTTTACGGCAGCCACTTCACGACATGTCTGGCGGCTTCGAACTTTCTGTGTTGAGAAAGTTCAAAGTTCAGGCCGCGCGTAGTACCCCATACCAGCTGCTGACAGGAACTCCGGCAATCGACACCCTTGTCGAAGCACGGGGAGCCCACGTCGACTATTCTTCCAAAGAAAAATTGTGTCTACCGTACCCAACAAGAGCTACTAGCCCCTGCGTCGTTTGCCGAGCAACATCATGCCGCTTAACGCCAGCAAGAACAACCCACTGGGCTCGGGAACCGCAGCAACAGTGACTAAGTTGAGCTGCAAATTCGCATCGGAGGACACGAAAAAATCACCGCCGGAAGCTCCTACGAAGTATTCAAAATCCGAGCCATCACTAAACGTCCCGGAGAGTGTGAAGTTCCGATTTTCGATCTGCAACGGCGTGTCGAAATCATTGAACTCGACTTCAGCGCCATTGATAAAGAACTCGGTTGCAAAGAAATCAATGCTGCTGCCATCAATGGCGCTCAATTGGTTTTCGAAAATACCGCCGTGAATATTGATCTCGCTACCGATACCCGCAAAAAGACTGTCGACGGTTCCGCCCAGTAGATTGAATTCGCTACCGACACCCGCAAAAAGACTGTTGATAGTTCCGCCCAGTAGATTGAATTCGCTGCCTGAGTGTGCCGCGGCATCGCCTAACA
>CAZKTR010000842.1:0-1581 GCA_964555525.1 uncultured Pirellulaceae bacterium | reverse complement strand
AGGCAGCCCGCTCCTCACAAGCTGCTGTTGCCGCAGCTGTGCGAGACAAAGACCGAGAATCCACGTCTTTCAGCTGCTCAACAGTGACGTATGCATCCGCCACCGCACTGGCATTGGATGAAACTTGTGCCTGCATAGTATTGCAGTTGCGATCCAGAAGAACATTTTCAGGCCATGGTTCGCAGACACGATGACTAGATGTTTCTGATATATTCACAGTTCATTTTTAGGTGAGCTGGCACTAGAAACTGTGTGTCACATTCCTGGGTGATGTTCAGGACGCCCTCCTGAGGATATACATGCCCACCAGGCTTTCCACTGTTGAGGACCAGGTATGTTCGTAGATGTGTAAGCAGAAAACGTATCTGCTGACAGTGTAACTCACTAGGGACAAACAATCGCAAGCGTGCGCAAAACGAATCTTGTCACAGCACAGACCTGCCAGCATGGAAAGAAAGCCCAGAGCGACACCGATGCTGCAATAGTGTCACTTTCATTCTATTCCCGGTGCTGTCATATTTCCTGAGGCTGCTTGACACACAGCATGCAGTGCTTGTCGTGGCATGTGTGGGTTGCTGCATTACACACATATGAGTTCTCATCGACCCTACACGACTTTGATTACCCAACAGAGGTAACAGAAGCACACCTCCAGGATTGCCAAACGCTCTGTAGTCGTACTGCTCTCTTCCTCCATGGCAAGGCACGCTCCTTGCAAGTTCCCCAGCTTCTTCTCTAAGCTAGCCATGCGCCTCGCAACTGAGGCCTCCTTCCGAGGGGGTTGCGCAGGCGCATCTTGTTTTCTAGGAGTTTGCGCCGCTTTGAATATTGGCTCCCCTGTAACAGGCAGGCCTGGTCCCTTGCCTGGTCCCTTGTGATGTCCGTGTTTGCTACGTGCCACATGCCAAGAAGCTGCTCACAATAGCATCCACAGGGATGCAAAGAAACGTACAACTTGAAGCAGGCTCCGTTGGAGCGTTGCATGCTGCAAGTAGATGATGTGAGTGCGTGGTGTCCTCGTCCAGCTCAAGAACAAGCCTCTTCTCAACTGCTGTAACACGGGATTCGAGGCCTTTCTGACCCAGTGACAGCTTGAATATAGCATCATCAAGCGCCTGAGTCTTTCGGTTGAGCTCTTCAGTTGGATTCTGATCCTTGTGCCTATGTGAGTTGACTGTTGCACTGAGCAGTGCGTCCTTGACCTGCAAGCTGTCTTGCAGGTGCCTGCAAAATTTTCGAAATCAGGATAATAGTGAGTTGTTCCTCATCAGCTGCCGAAGGATGGATGTTGCGGCTGGAGGCCACGAGGGCACTGACCTGATTTTGTGTTCCTGCCCAATCGCTAGCTTCGAAAGGTGCTCCAGCGCGTTCTTCACTATAGGATCAACGCAGAGCCTGCAAAAACAGTCTATATGGCATCTGGGCTTCAAACATGCCCATGCTCTCGTGCACCCATCCGCAGATAGCTCAGAGCTTGTATTGCTGGCTAAGTGCACACCACTCGCGACTGCTGAAGTCCATGCCAGTTGAGCGCATCATTTACTGCACAACTACGTATGTTTTATAAGCCAGTGTAGGTAC
>CAZKTR010000841.1:0-1582 GCA_964555525.1 uncultured Pirellulaceae bacterium | reverse complement strand
CGGTTTCCGCGAGTGCTCCGCAAGAACAAATGTACGAGCAATAGATCTTGCCAAAGCGAATCGTAAACAGCGGGATGATGATGAAGGTCAACACGACCGCCCACACGACTCCAACCACGCCGACCATGTGCCACCATTCGGGGTCACCTTGTCCAGCGATCGGACTGACTTTGAAAGCTGACATGTTCAGTGGCCAAGCATTGATGGCTTTTTTCATCACCGGTGCAACCGCGTTACGGCCAAACAGGGCAATCAGAAATGTCGGGATGCCCCACCACAACGTCCACTGGCAAGCAATGATCGTTAGGTTTCGTTTCCAAATGATTTTGTTGTTGGACTTGATCGCCCAGTAAATGCCAAAGACGCCAATCAGGCCAAAATACAACAGGTAGTAGATCGCCGACAGGTTTGAAAAATAGCGGGCTCCACGTCCTTCGGATCGCTCCGTCTTGAAGGCTGGGGAAAGCGAGTCATAAACTCCTGCCACGCTGGCATCACTGCCGATCGATTTAAGGCTTAGGTCAAGGTAATAAGGTCCAGGGCCTGATTCAGCCTCGATGTTGGTAATCGCGCCGGGGGCAACCATGCCCAAAAAGAACAGCGCCACGCAAGCGGTCAAAATGAACTTAGTCGCCGGCACTCGAAACGGCGGAGTCTTGCCAGGCCCAGACATTAAGGACTGAACGATCCGGGCGCCAACGGTTAACACGCCAACGATCGGAGCGAGCTTCATCAACAAAAACGACATTGGGACCGAGTTCGGATACAGCGCCGCAAGCCAAGAAGGCCACAGAAGCTTGCCATTAATTTTGTCTGGGGCTGGATGTAGCTCAAAATTCTTCGCACCAAAGTACAAAAAGATGCCTACCAGAATTCCGATGATCGACCAAAGGACTCTTTTTGAGTTCCAGATCCCGTCCAGTTCCATGCCCGTATCCATCAAGAATTCGATGGGTGGCAGCGTACCGATCAAGATGACCACTTTGTCGTTTTTGATGGTTTGGATTTTGCCTTCAACCTCAAGATCGACTTCTTTGTCTCGGCTACTAACGAGATTACTTTTTAGGATCGAGGTGATTTCGCCTTTGGCGATGGCTTCGTCCAGCAGTTTGCGGTTTTCCGTTTTGGCTCGGAAAAAATCGTCGCCGCGATACGAAATCGAAACGCGGTTATGGTCCTTGAGCATCAACGCCGCCTCGATGGCGGAGTTTCCACCGCCGACGATTAAGACGTCTTCATCGTTGTAATCTTCTTTGGTGTGCAAGCGGTAAGTGACTTTGGAGCAGTCATCGCAACCATCGATTTTAAGCTTCCGAGGCTGGCCTTGTCGTCCGATCGCGATCAAGACTTGTCTGGCTGGGAAGGTGGTGCCGTCTTTGGTGAGGACTTCGAACTGTTGGTCTTGGATCTTTTGGATTTTGCTGACTTCGACGCCTTCCTTGAACTTCAGCTGTTTGTCAGCAACCGCCTTTTCAACAATCTGAATGAAGTCGTCACGGTCCAGGTCACGGTCAACGTCCAACTCGCTGATGTTTTTGATCGTCTGCGGTTCGGCGTAGACTTTTTTGCCTTTGGGGAAAGT
>CAZKTR010000840.1:0-1582 GCA_964555525.1 uncultured Pirellulaceae bacterium | reverse complement strand
ACGGTTTACAGATCAGGCGAAACGCGAGTTCGCTTACCCACTGGAAAAGTAAAATGGCAATGCAAGTCAAACACATGGTAACTTTCGGTCTCGGACTTGGGATCGCTACTGCTTTTGGTTACCACTTTCTGTCGAGCCCGCGAAACAACGCCGACACGTACAGTGCCAAAGAATTCACACCGCTAAATCATTTTGAAATCGCTGAACCACCAGCTCTTACTGGCTCAACACCAGTTCCTACACAGCCCCAACTCGATGATCATTTCCGTGTTGAAGCTCAACCTCTTCAATCGACTACGGTTCGAGTGATTCCCCCTGCACAGCCCCAACCGCCAAAAGCCAGTTACGATCACTTTGTCTCCACGATGGAGCCCCCGATAGCTGCCCCTAGTCGTCCTGTCGAACCAGCTCTAAACCCCGCCGAGATCGATGATTCGGACAACAGCTTTTCACTCGACCTCAGCGCTCCAAACGAAAGTGAACCTGAGTTTGTGTTCGATGGTAGCCAACTAGATGCTCCAGAAATCGAAGCTCAACCTAGCGAGAACATGCTTCAACTTCAATCGCCGGCAGCGGAGGCCAACGAAGATCTTAAGCTGGACATCGCCGAGGTCAATCAAACTGCTGACGAAATTTTAGCAGACGATGAAACCTTCACAGCAAAATCTGCCCAAACGGTTCCCACTCAAAATCAAGATGAGTCTTTCGCCGCTGTGGTTGACTACAATTCGAAACCGATTGATAGCCCTGTCAACGATCGTGCTCATCAGTCGAAAAAGTCTATCTGGAAAGGAAACCCTTTCATCAACAGCGCTCCAGAGAGAAACTCCGTCGCTACGCCAGCAAGCCCAAGCGTGAATTTGGCTCAAGAAGCTCGAGTGCCCCAAGCAGTTCAAGTAGCTCAAGTGCCTCAAGCTACGATCAGCCGCGTATCGCCACCTCAACCCAACAGTGTGATGAGCTTAGTCGATCCGGACCGTGACAATCTTACATTCACGCCCCAGACTGCTCAGGCTCTTCCTGCCGTGGCGATCCCAGACACGGTTCAACCTTACCAGCAGCAAGCTCTTGCCAGCGACCAAGTTATTAATCAACCCGTGCAAACCGCTCCACAGGTTCAATATTCATATTCGTTGAACAATGCCGACGCTCAAAAGGCAGTACACCACATCGAATACGGTAAGACTTTGTCTCGCCGCGGCGCCGCTTTTACCGCTCGACAAGAGTTTTTGGCAGCGATGCAAGTAATCGCTACTTCAAACGACAGGGCTTCAGGCGACAACCGGCACAGCAAAGCGTTAAAGATGGCGATGTTGTCGATGCGGGAAGCGGAAGACTTTTCCGTGGCCAACCCTGAACAGCAGATCCACATGGACGTTGCTTCGGTTGTCGAAAGCCACCGTAGTCAAGTTCTCACACCTGCCCAAGCGGCCAACCTGTCTCCAGTCCAAGCGATGAACCGCTACTTCGCACACGCTCAAGAACAACTGGACATGGCCGGTGGCCGCAACGTTGTCAGTGCCGAAGTGTTCTACTGCATGGGCAAGCTTCATACTTTCCTCAATCGCAATCAGAAAGTCTT
>CAZKTR010000839.1:0-1583 GCA_964555525.1 uncultured Pirellulaceae bacterium | reverse complement strand
CCGGTGCGTACCAAGAGACCTTGGGCGACTTGCATAACTTGTTTGGCGACGCCAATGTCGCCGGCGTGCGAGTTGGCGACGACGGCGAACTTCAGTTTGTCCACGAACTCGCCGGCGACAGCATCAGCGACGTACTTAGTTACGTCGAGTATTCTCCGGACGATGTTTTGAGACGCTTTCAAGCGTTGGCTGAATCAGCAGAGCAGGGCAGTTGCATCTCGTCCGCTCAGCGGCAAGAGATGGTTGCGATGTTCAAAGAAAGTATGAACGGTTACACATACTTTGAGAATTGATAGGTGCTGAAGAAGTGTCGTGCGCCAAGATGCAGAGTCCGCCAGCGATTTATAAATCGCAAGTCTAATGCTTAGGGACACGCCATGAAATTCGCAATTGTTTTTTGCAGTCATCATCTAGCACGTTATAACTGTCCGTCTGGGGACCAGTATTCACAAAGTTTTCGGGAGAGAATTATGAGAAGTGTAAGGTTTTGTTTGTTTCTTGGGGCTTTGCTGTTTTCTTTGAGCTTGTTTGCACTGCCTTCGCAGGCTCAAAATTCTTTACCGGTACACTGTGGCAACCCAATTGCGCTAAATGTAAATATCGCTAATCAACAAATTAAGAAATATAAATATGGAATACCGTTCGTGGCTGGAAGTACAGGTTCTGTAAAGAATGTCTTTTGGTGGGCTAGGCATGACAATGAAAGGCCTGGCTACTCAGGAGGAACCGGAGGCACAATTCAGATTGGGATTTACACGGACGAGTCTGGGAAACCAGGCAACCTTATAGGGCAATCGGTGAATCACAGCTTTGATTTACAAAACGCTCCGCCTTCATGGTTCACAACTACGAATTTATCACGTGCTGGAGTTCAGGTGGTAGAAGGCAATAAATACTGGGTTGTATTTAAAAATGTTGATCCTGAAGCAGACACAAACTTTGTAAGTCTAAATGGTCCATTCCTCAGAAATAGTCCACGATCTTTTGGAGGGCCTATTGCTCTAGATCACCAATACGATTTACTGCGAGAGGAAGGTAACGCCAACGATCTTAGAGCGTTTGGAACTGCACGCCCTAAGGACAATTTGTATCTGCATTATACGAAGACCAACGATGACAATGCAATTTGGAGGCCTTACAGGGAGGACAATAGTCCAAGTTTTGTGTCGTTTCCATATTGTGTTGTGCGAGTTGATGATGGTGATGGCCTAAAGAGCTATGGGTTTCGTTTTGCATATGGGCCTACACATTGTATTCGTCGAGATTTACCCGACGACGATGTATATAAGCGCATGCCTCAGGCGAATGGCTCTAATCGAATCATGCAGATCGCCAAATTTAGAGAGAGCACTAACTTTCCAATCTCAAACGCAAAATTATACGTTTTTGCGAGAAGCCTAGATACCAACGAGACGTCGAAGCTTGCAGTAATGGTGAACGGTGTTTTACAAGACTGCATTGAGGTTAACAGGCTTGCTTGGTACTCAATCGATTTGGATTTTAATGTTGAAGCAGATGTTGAGTACAAGATAGAGTTTTTAGCAGCCAATTCGGATAACGTTTTGGTAATGTGCGCTCCAATT
>CAZKTR010000838.1:0-1584 GCA_964555525.1 uncultured Pirellulaceae bacterium | reverse complement strand
CGTGACTAAGGACGAGGTTGGTAGCAGCCTCGTCCAATTTTGTTGGAATCCAGACCGAGGCTTTGAGAACATTGGCCAAATTTCGTAAAAAAAACAACCGGCGTAAAGCCAAAACTAAAACTCGTACACCACGCAGAGATCCTCTGTATGTTGATGGCGAGCGTCCACGTCCGATGTATGTGGATTACAAAGACGTTGAGTTGCTGAAGCAGCAGACCAACCGTCACAGTAAAATCGTCGGGCGTCGCAAAAGCGGTTGCCACGCAATCAGCCAGCACGCATTGACTGAGTCAATCAAGCGAGCTCGATTCATGGCGCTATTGCCGTACAAGGGCGACTAACTCCGATCGTGGGGCGGTTGTTAATTAATGTCGGCATTAGTCGACCAACGACACCCAAGATCCGTCGGTCCTGTTTGGGCGATAAATTCTTACCTGCTCTTGGGCAGGTTTTTTTACGCGCAGTGTTCGTAGTACCGCCTTCAAAGACTTTCCAAAAAAGGTGCATTGAATGATTTTCAAAACCAGTCGTCGAGTGGAATTTCGCGATACCGACACCGCAGGGATCGTTCACTTTTCCTGCTTCTACGTTTACATGGAGCAAACCGAGCACGCGTTCCTACGCGAGATCGGACATCCGCTGTTTGGAGAAGTTGATGGCAAACGCTGTAGTTGGCCTCGCGTTGCCGCAAGTTGCAACTTCCGCAGCGCGATTCAATTTGAACAGATCATCGACGTCGAATTGTCCGTCATCAAACTCGGTACCAAGAGCATTACTTATGCGTTCAATTTCTCTCGCGAAGGAACCCCCGTTGCCGACGGAACGCTGACAGCCGTTTACTGCGAAATCGAACACGGCAAACTGCCAAAGTCGATCCAAATCCCGGTCGATTTCGCCGCTGCCGTGAAGCCTTATCTAGCCGAAGAAACCGAATAAACTTCGAGTGGTTAGTTTGTAGTAATCGGCTTTAGCCGGAATTCCGCCTAAAGGCGGTACTACGAACTATCGTCTCGAAGAAAAAGTATTTGCCGCCGAATCATGCCAGCGGTAAGATGATGATATCATGCTTGTGCCCGATAAACCGTTCTCTACTTCCACCCATCGATCGAATATGAACCTCAAGCCCACCTTACGTTTCGCCTCGGTCATTGCCATTGCGTTCAGCTTTCTTACTTTAACTTCGCACACCGCCACCGCGCAAGAGACTCCAGCCAAGAAGGCTCCCACCAAACCAGCTACCCAAAAAACACCCGCAGCTTTGAACTTCACGATGAAGTCCATCGCAGGCGAAGACGTAAAACTCTCCAAATATACTGGCAAGGTGGTTGTTTTTGTAAACGTGGCCAGCAAGTGCGGCTTCACGCCTCAGTACAAACAACTTCAAGAGCTACACGATAAGTACGCTGCCAAAGGCGTTGCTGTCGTCGGTATACCCTGTAATCAGTTTAAGGGGCAAGAGCCTGGGGCCGACAAAGAGATCCTTACGTTCTGCAAATCGAAATACGGAGTCGATTTTGACTTGATGAGCAAAGTCGATGTCAACGGCGACAAGCAATGCGACCTGTACAAACACCTCAGCGCGAT
>CAZKTR010000837.1:0-1589 GCA_964555525.1 uncultured Pirellulaceae bacterium | reverse complement strand
TTTTTTGTGCAGAGACGTACTTGAAACACCCACAAATACAGTTTTGCGTTAAACTATGTGGTCGCCACAAGGTGTTTCCCCAGCTCAGGATTACTGTTGCCGAAAAGAGAGTGCATTGATAAAAATCATTTTGTATTTGATTCCTGCAATACTGTATAGCTTGTCAGTAATTTCTCTAGTTATTTACGTTGATAGCGAAGAACCGGTGCGTCCTTATGGCCGATTTAGTGAAATTCTATTTTGGACTGCGACTTTAACTCTTTGTATTGTTACATGGTGGACAAGAAAAGGAGCCGGTTTGAAACGCAGAGTTCCTTAAGAAGCACTTCCTCTGCGCTCTCCGCGCCTCTACGTTTTAAATTCCCTGACAGTCGACAGTCACAGAGAACACGGAGAGTGGGGACAACCACAAACCGGATGCCATCATGCCTAGTCTGACAACGTTTGCTTTCGAGCGTTTTTTGCCTAGCCTAACTTTGTGGCTGTCCCCAAGGACTTCTCTATTCCTTCTTTGAACAGGCAATCACGAAATGCCAGGCGTATTCGAACTTATTATCATCGCTTCTATCTTGTTGGCTGTGCTGCTACCGGTAAGCATCGCTGTAGCTGTCGGGATTTGGTTCCTACTGGTAAAGCCAAAACAAGCAGCCAAGTCTGACCCTAAATCCAATTCGGTGGCGAACCCTTCGCAACCGGAAACAAAGAACGAGAATTAACGATCAGGAGCCCTGTCTGAAATCTGGGTAACCATCAATAGCTGTGCGAAATTCTCACAGCATTGAACCGTGGGCATGCGTCTTAGGACTTCATCGTTGATTGCGCTTTCACCGATGACAACAATTTTCGCTGCTTCGGTCACTCCAGCGGACAACTCGTTTAATTTAGTAAGAAAGCTCGCTTGGTCTTCGATCAGGCGAGATGAAATCCAAATGAACGACGGCTGAAGATCCGTCGTAGATTGCAACAGGGATCTGACTGGCACGTTGGCACCAAGCGAAGTCGCTAGCCAACCAAAATTTCTCAGACACAATTCGGCACCTAAGGTCATCAATGGAAACTCGTCGCCTTCAAGGGAAGCACCAACCGCAACTGGAGAATTTGACGCTACCTGAGCAGTAACTGTTTTCAACTCTAGCAGTGATACGTGGCAAATCTGAGTGGCCATCAGCTCTTGATTGATCGGGAGTTCCCCGCGTTTCCGCTTCGCCACAATTTCAAAAAGCACGGGGGAAACAACCATGTCCAAGATCTCTGCAACGTTATGCCCTTGAACAAACAACGCGCACAAAATCTTGCAGGAACCAACTGAGTCTGCGTCGAGCAACGCCGTCAAAAAACTTGCTCTCGCCTGGTCAATACTTGAGAAATCAACGGCATTAATATCCGGCAGACCGATTGCAATCGGATCTCTCAACCGATAACTCGATCTTTTGACGAAGGACACAACCTCCGATCGCATTATCTTACGGTGTCCACCGGGTGTTTTAACCGCCTTAACAGTACCAGCGTCACACCAACGCTTCAAAGAAGATTCACTCACTCCGATGGCAGCCGCCACTTTTTTAGGCGAATATAGCGGTTCGGCGACG